>JAITDS010000141.1 GCA_031282435.1 Spirochaetaceae bacterium | reverse complement strand
TCCTTCATACGGCGGGACGACTACCGGCGGCGGAGAAAAATCCGGCAACGGCAATGACGGCAGTCTTGGCAAAGGCGGGGACGGCAGCAAAAGCAACGAAAAAGACAACCGCGGGGGCGGGGGCGGCGGCGGCGGATACTACGGCGGCGCGGGCGGCGCGGTATCGGATTACGCAAACGCCACTTCCGAAGTGTCGTCAGCGTCACCCGGGGGCGGCGGCTCCTCATGGGCAAAAATTATAGACGACGATGGAGAATTGGGCTTCATTTCAGACAGCATTTCTCCGGTCAGTGTAGTGGGCGGTGGAAATTACGATGGGCACGGCAAGGCGAAAATTAGCTTTTTAGGAACGGTAATGGCGGAATAAAACAGCGCCCCCTTTTAATTGTCCGCGAACAGCGCGAATGAGGGATTAGAACTGTTCAAAAACTTGAGTTTGCGCTACGCGCAAACTGGTTTGCAAAGTGCAAACCTTAGAAAGCTCAACGCGCTGTTACGCTACTAACAGGAGTTTGCGCTCCGCGCAAACTCCGTAAAATCAAACCGCTGAAAGCGCGTTGACCCGCGCAATGGGATTGTAGGGGTGCCGCCGCGTAGCGGCGAGCAGACACGCCGCCCCCTGCGGGGGCGGCGTGGCCGGAGCGGCAGCGGAGCCCCGAAAAGCCCGGTTCCCGGCGCGAAGCGCCGGGAATGCGCCCGAATTAAAAAATATAGTTGTAATGTAAACTGCTGCCGGATGTGTAGTGTATGCTTGCAAGGGATAATAGCGTATTCATAGAATGTTTATATAGCGGTCTTACAGGGGCTCATTGTTTGTTTGAAAATCAATGGATTTTAGCAGTGGAAGAAAACGATCTTTTTCTATAAGGTCTATTAGACGCGCTTCTGTAAAGCGTTTTGCTTCGCTGCTGAACTGGCATACTCCCAAACAAATGCCTTTCCCCGCTTTGAAATTTTTAAGATTGAACTGAAAATCCCTAAGCACAAGCTCGCCTACCGCGCCCTGTATGCGAATAAAACGAAACATTGCTATATCCGACCATTTGGGAGTATCAATCTCCGCTACAACATCAGCCCAACTGTTTTCGTTCATTTGCGTTCTTGTAATTTTAACTTTAGCTTTGGGATAATATGCCATAACTATCTTGCGGCACAGCGCCACAAATTCGGCTTGGGGCGCTAAAATAAAAATTTGCAGATTTTTATTCGCGTTCATCTCTTTATATTCGATTATCAGCGCGTCCGTGTCCTTGTAGCCTTGTACTATCGATTGTATATGTTGTAAATGCTCAAGGGCTTCCGATATTTTTTGCATACCAAGCAACGTCTTTCCCGCTTGATAGTGAAGCTCAACGGAAATATCGGGGCGTATATTTCTATGCCTTAAACCTATTAAAAAATTTTCCACGGCTTTTTCATTTTCATTATGATCTATATTAATAAGCCCTAAACGCAGACAGGCCTCAGGCCCCCACACGGGGTCCGGGCGAAGATGGGAATAAATACGCCCGGCTTGCTCCCACTGTCCTGTTTCCGAATAACATTCGGCCAGCGTAAACAGCGCCCCCTTATCGTTTGGCGCGAGATCCAGCGATTTGCGTATATAAAAAAGCGCGTCTTTGTTCTGCTTCAACTTGAAATACGTATGTCCAAGCAGGCGAACCGTAGGCACGTATTCAGGATTTACCGCGTAGGACTTTTGAAGGTATGACAAGGCTTTTTCGTAATTTCCGCGCAAGACTTCTATGTTGCCAAGTTGATAACATATTTCAAAATTATTAGGATTTAGCGCGTAAGCGACCAGCGCGTATTTGAAAGCGCTTTCTATCATGCTTAGGTTTACGGCGCAGTTGGCGGCGCGCAGGTTGATTAAACTTTGGTCAACACCGGCAGGAAGTTTCGGAATATCAGAAAGAAACTCATAAATTTTGAAAGCTTTTTCCCATTCTTCCGCTTTATACCAATGCTCGCCTACAACCATTAAGGCTTCGGCATCGTTAGGATATTTTTTAAGACACGCTTCCGCCTCTTTGAATGCCGTCTCTTCATCTATATTAGCTTTTATAAATTTTCGTGGCTTCCGTTTTACTCTATTTTCATTATTAAGAAGCAAAAACGAAATAAAAATAACGGCAATAACGGAAACAGCAATAATAAGAACAGGAATAATAAACATAGCTATTCGTCATCCGGCAGATACGGCCGATTTGAAGACGCGCTGAGTATAAAAGTCGATAAATTGTGAAGCAGCGCTGAAGTTCCGGGACTTATAAGGCCGCCAAGAGAAAGAGCAAGTAATGATGTATTGATAATCATTATTTTGCGGTAATTATCCGATATTCTGGCGAGCAGTCCCTTGCCTATTTCTATAATACGGCAAAGGCTCTGTAAATCGTCTGAAAGCAATACTAAATCCGCGACTTCGCGGGCAAGATCGCAGCCGTTTGTCATCGCTATACCGACATCGGCCGCGGCAAGAGCGGGGGCATCGTTTATTCCGTCTCCGACCATTATAACCGTGTGTCCTTCCGCGCGGTATTGTTTTACTAAGGCGCTTTTAGTCTGCGGTAGAACCTCCGCATGGTATTCATCTATTCCAAGCTCTTCCGCAATACGCCGGGCCGCCGCCGCATTATCTCCCGTGATCATCACGATCTTTGAAAAGCCTAAGTCTCTTAATTCCGCGATTAGGAGAGGCGCGTCTTTACGCGGCGGGTCGGTAAAGCAGATAATACCTAAAAGTCTGCCTTCACGCGCAAGGAATATCGCCGAGTAGCCCTCCGTTTCTTTTTCTATTAAAGCTTTTTCTTCAGGGCTAAGGCTTGTCTTTTCGTCTTCGAACACAAAATGATAACTTCCGAGTACAACCCTTGAATCCGCGTAGTAAGCCGCCACTCCGTGCGCCACCACGTATTCCAGCTTGCTGTGTTCTTCACGGTGCTTAAGATTTTCAGTTTCCGCCTGCCGGACTACCGCATTGGCGACACTGTGCGGGAAATGTTCTTCAAGGCAGGCCGCCATGCTCAATACTTTTTCGCGGCTTTCACCGGCGGTGGGTATTACTTTTGCTATAAGCGGCTTTGCTTCGGTAAGAGTCCCGGTCTTGTCAAAAATAATTGTGTCGGCTTTTGATATGGCTTCTAAAAACTTGCCGCCTTTAACAAAAATACGCCGGCGCGCCGCCTCCTGCATGGAGGCCAGAACGGCTATGGGTATAGACAATTTTATCGCGCAGGAATAATCGACCATCAAAAAAGATATTGCTTTGGTAACGTTGCCTGTAAGCGCCATCATAAAAGCCGCTCCCGCAAAACTGAACGGCACTATGGAATCGGCCAACTTTTCTGCCCGGTTCTGAATTTTTGCCTTTAGTCCTTCAGATTCGTCTATAATTGAAATTATTTTTTCTATCCGCGTCTCGTCCGGACGACTGTTTACCTTGACGGTAAGTTCACCTTCTTCTAAAACGGTTCCGGCAAATACCGCGTTGCCCTTACGTTTCAGAACAGGCAGCGGCTCTCCCGTCAACGAGGCTTGACAAACCAAGCCCTCGCCCTGAAAAACCTCGCCGTCCAACGGTATCATGACACCGCTTCTAACGACAATAATATCGCCGGGAACGATTTTGCTGAGCGGAACAGAGATTTCTCCGTTTTCCGTCTTTTTCCAAACCGAATCGATGTTCAGCGAGAAGGACGCGGCCAAAGCGTCTTTTGATTTTTTGTGCGTGTACTCTTCAAGAATTTCGCTCAACGTAAGCATGAACATTATCATGGAGCCGGCCCCGCCGCCGCCTTTACCTAAGCTGTCCTGAGCTATGGAGACGGTAACCGCGGCGGCGTCTAAAACTTCTACACTTAGCCGTCCGGAAAATAAAGCGGCTATCCCCTTGCCTACAAAGCGCAGGGCGCGGACACAGGTGTACAGCATCCGCGCCGGCGCAGGCAGAAGGTAGCGTGTTACAAGATGTACGCTTACAAGATTGAACAATTTGTTCTGGAAATCTCCTTCCAAGTTATGAAATAACGGTGAATCGGGTAGAGTATTTATATCAAGATTGTCTACCCGTTCTAATACGGCGTTTTTTAATCCAGGATTTACAACGAGTAATACGCTACCTGTTATCGAAGATACACGCGCGGTTTTTATGCCGTCAAGAGCGAGTAAGAACTGTTCAAGCGCCGCCGCCTTTTCAGGGCTAAGCGCGTATCTGCCGCAACAAAGGCGAATTCTGCCGGGAAGCTCATGGATTATCTTATAGTTCATGCTATATTTTACAGTCCGCCTTTTTACTTGGCCGCGCTTTTCTGATCTTTTGCCTCAGCGCAAAGATCTTCAGCCTCTTCTTTTATTTTATTCATGGTAAACTTTGCCTCGTCCCGCATTTTCATTATGCCGGCAAGCATATTGACTATACATTTACGAACTTTTTTGCTTTTATAGGCCTTGTATCCTATAATAGAAGCAATGATACCTGCTCCGAAACCAATAAAATACTTGCTTGTAAAAAAAGACACTATCTTTTTCATAAATGTTCCTCCAAAGATTTAGATATAAGAATGCCCGCATATTTGTTATATTAAGACTTCTTGCTTAAATATATTTCATTTGTAATCAAAGTACAATAGTATAAATATTGAGATGGACTGCGGCAATTTGATTTTCTTAATACTATGCGCGGCAGGCGTGGTTTGTATAGGAGTTGCGCCTGTAAGTTTTGATATATTAGGCGGGGAAAAAACGTTGCGCCTGAATGTCCGTTATCTTTGTTTTAAATATGATGTCAGCAGGCTGGCAAAAGAGCGGCTGCAAATGCGGCTTAATATAGCCGATTTCCCCGATATTTTCAAAATATTGACCCTGTTTGCCCGCCGCCCGCCGCGGGTAACGCGGTTTTGTCTAAAAATATCTTTTTCGAGCGGAGATGCTGCGGAAACCGCCTTGCTTTACGGCTATCTTTGCATTCTTTTTCGCGCTCTGAATATGAAAATCAGCCACTGTGAGCCTGAACTTACCCTGACACCGCGTTTTTTGTCTTATGATACATTTTCTTTTGACTGCGATATGGTCTTTTCTATCCCCGCGGCGGCGCTTTTATTAAACATTATAACTTTTTTTTGGAAGCGTTGATCACTGCCGTGCAGTCGCGCCAGATTTCTTTGGCGTTGTCGGGCGCATTTTCACGCCGCTTTAGCGGCGCAAAAACCGCGCTTTTCGGGGCTGCGCGCTTTCGCGCTCCGGCCACGCCGCCCCCTGCGGGGGCGCCGTGTCTTGCTTCGCAACCCCTACAATCGCTTGCGCGGCTCAACGCGCATCGCGCGTTGAGCTTTCTAAGTTTGCGCGAAGCGCAAACCCCGGACATGGTGGTAAAGCAGTTATTTTCAATATTTCATGCCTCTTTTCTTTTTCTAAAAAACTCCGGTACTGCCTCATCTTCATCTCATGTTTTTCCGCCTCCCGCCCGTAATGATATTCCTGTTTCTTCAGCATTTGAAAAATTTCCGCAAACACACGCCGCCTTAAACCGGTTCGTACAAGCCCGGCCCTTTTATACCTCAACAGCCGCTCATACCACCTGCGCAGCTTGAGACTACAGTCAAGAACCTGATTGAGCGGTTGTGTCAACAAGATTGCCGAGAGCTTTCTCCCTTTTTTATTCGCAGTGGGGGTTTAATACCCCCGCCGCTTGCGGCGGGGAGGTTCATTCGCAACGGGGTCTAATACCCCGCCCTAAAGGGAGGTTCGAGTTGGCAACGCCAAATAAAAAATGGTATTAGACGGGTTTGCGCCGCAAACCTCCACAGTTAAATAATTTCCTTACCCGATCGAAGCACGTAAATAATGTCAACGCCTACAAGATACCTCGCCGCAAACGCCGGTCTTCGACCTTAGGCGCGCTTGCGGCGGGGAGGTTCATTCGTTACCTTTATACTCGTTGACGTGTTGGAGTTTGAGACACGGGGAGCTGACCGTAGATACTTTCGTAAAATGTTTAGAGCCTTTAAACCGGCTCACATCGATTATATCCGCGATAACGGCTAAGCTATAAATACGCTGAGGAAACGGGGTTTCCTTCCCCTTCAAAACCGAGTGTATCCGGTTCTTAAGATGAGTGTTCCGTTTCTTGTGCAGCCGGTACGCGGGAAAAAGCCCCCGAATATCCTGTATCTCTTTGGGTGGAACGGTTACAGGGGATATCGTTTGCTTCCCGGACAGTACCCGCGTTTTGATAATCCGGCTGAGTTTGTCCGCGCCCGGCTTGTCCGTATTAGTTCTCGCCAGACTGACAGGAAGCAAATGCGGCTACCGGTTGTTAAACGCGATTACGTGGTCAATTGCTTGCCCCGGCAAGCGATATAACCGGTAGTTGTCCTTCCGAACTCCTACACCATACCGGATAACCGAATGCTTTTATCATAGCTTCGCGGCATAAAAGCGTATGTTTGATAAACTCGGAATTCCTGTGAGAACGAACCGCGCCCTTGAAAATTCTGACGGCCTGCCGTTATAATTTATTGTGTGGACATTGTCAAGGTTGAAAACCTGTATAAATCGTTTGGCAGCCTTGCCGTACTTAAAAACATTTCTTTCAGCGTAAAACAAGGCGAAGTTGCCGCCGTGATTGGCCCGTCCGGTTCCGGAAAATCGACGCTGCTCCGATGTGTCGCGCATCTGGAAACAATAGATTCAGGCACAATAACGATAGACGGCGATTTTATGGCGTTGAACGGCGTGTACTCCGAAGCGGGAATACTGCGGCAAGCCTGCCTTAAAGTAGGACTAGTATTTCAAAATTTTAACCTGTTCCCGCATTTTTCAGTCATGCGTAACATAACGGAAGCGCAGGTAATAGTGCTTAAACGAAGCCGCGCCGAAGCGGAAGGCCGCGCCATGGATTTACTTGCCAAAATGGGATTATCAGAAAAAGCCGGAGCGTACCCCTGCCAACTTTCCGGCGGACAACAGCAACGGGTTTCTATAGCCCGCGCTCTGGCGCTTGACCCGCGGGTATTATTTTTTGACGAACCTACAAGCGCGCTTGACCCCGAACTTACCGCTGAAATTCTCCGTGTCATACGCCGCCTTGCCGCCGAAAATATGACTATGGTAATAGTTACCCACGAGATGGCCTTTGCCCGTGAAGTCGCGGACCGCGTTTTATTCATGGACGACGGCGTATTCATAGAGGAAGGCCCCGCCGCCAGCGTTATAGATAACCCCAGCGCGGAAAGAATAAAACTATTTTTACAAAAACTGTCCGGCGAAAATGATGAAACTTGAAAAAATTATATCCGGAATTATCCGCCGAAAAGAAAACGTTTATTTTATAGGAATTAAAGGAACAGGAATGTGCGCCCTTGCCGAATTATTGCATAGAGCGGGAGCGCGTGTTTCAGGCTCGGACACAGGCGATGTTTTTTATACCAACGCTATACTGGATGATTTGCGGATACCGTACTTTGAATGTTTTGAACCTTCGCATATAACGGACAAACTATCACTTATAATCTATTCCGCCGCGTACAGCGCCGATAAAAACCCTGAAATAGCGGAGGCGCTTAGACGCGGTATCCCGCTGGCAAAGTATACGGACGCGCTTGGCGCATACTCCGCGATGTTCGATTCTAGCGGTGTCGCGGGGGTGCATGGAAAAACAAGTACTACGGCCATTACCGGAACATTACTTGCGGCGGCGGATTTGCCCGCTCAAATACTAGCGGGAAGCGCCGTAACAAGCTTCGGAGGACGCTCTACAATCACTATTGGAAATAAATATTTTGTGGCGGAAACCTGCGAATACCGGAAACATTTTTTGAGCTTCCACCCGCGCCGCGTAATTTTAACCGGAGTGGAAAGCGACCATCAGGATTTTTTTCCAACATACGAATCGATACGCGGCGCATTTGTTGAGTACGGTGAAAAAATTGAATCCGGCGGCGAATTGATATACTGCGCGGACGATGCCGGCGCTTGTGAAACTGTAAACCTTATCCAAAAAAAACGAAACGATATAAAATATACCCCTTACGGATTTAACGCGGACGGATATTATAAAATAAAAAATTACAGGACGGAAAACGGGAAATCCGTTTTTGAGCTTTCCGGAATTCCAAGCCTTTGGACAGTCCGCGTTCCGGGCAGGCATACGGTATTGAATTCGGCGGCGGCTATTGCTCTGGTAAAATCAATAGCGGACAGTGAAGGCGCTGTTTTTGACGAAACGCTTGTGAACAAATTGAAGGTCGCGCTTTCCGGCTTTTCTGGTAGCAAAAGACGTTCGGAAATTATCGGCGAGGCCGGCGGCATCCTTTTTATGGACGATTACGCCCATCATCCAACGGCGATTAAAACAACACTTGCCGGATTAAAAGAATTTTATCACGAGCGCAGACTTGTGGTAAGCTTTATGCCCCACACTTATTCGCGCACGGCGGCGCTGCTTTCCGGTTTTGCCGCCGCGTTTGAAAACGCCGGCATTGTTTTTCTTCACAAAATATACCCCTCGGCGCGGGAGGAGTACAACGGCGCGGTAACAGGCTTATCGCTGTTTGAAAAAACAAAAACCTTTCATGACAATGTATATTACGTTGACGAACCTTTAGATGCTGTTAATCAGATTAAATCTATTTTACGCCCCGGCGATATTTTTATTTCGTTAGGAGCCGGTGACAACTGGCGGCTTTGCGAGACCTTATTTAACGAGTATAAAGAGTATAAAAAAACAGGGGCGGCGGTATGAAAAGCATGACCGGTTTTGCCTGCATCGAAAAACAGACGAAAGATTACTCTATCGCGGTAGAAATAAAAAGTTATAACAACCGCTTTCTGGAGACATCCATAAATCTGCCCGCGGCGCTTTCACGTATCGAACCGCGTATACGCGCTGTAATTACAGAACGCTGCAAACGCGGTAAAATAGAAATAAACATCCGCGAAAAAAACTTATCCACGCCGCTTTCCGTAAACATAAACGCCGAAGCGGTAAGCGCGTACTGCTCCGCGATTGAGCGTATTAAACCGCTGTTGTCTCCCATAATAAGCGCCGGACAAATTCCGCTTGAATTTTTTCTCGGCCTTGAAGGTGTTGTCGAAAATGAAAAAAAGAATGAAGATGAAAACAAAGCGTGGGAAAATATAAGCGATGCGTTTTTTGAAGCAATGCGGCAATTTGAAACCGGACGTGAAATTGAAGGACGGCGCACGGAAGAAAACATTTTATCGTACGTTACGATTCTTGAAAAATCACGGGATACAATATCTTTGTTTCAGCCGGGTATTGAGCAGGCAATAAAAGATAATATAAAACTCCGCTTTTCAGAACTTGTCGATAATGAAATAGATGAAAACCGCCTGCTCGCGGAAACGGCGATAATGTTAATGAAATATACAATAGCGGAAGAGATTTCGCGCTTGTCGTCCCATTTGACCGAATTTCGCGCCGAAATAGAACGCAATACGAGTCCGGGCAAAAAGTTGGATTTTATCTGTCAGGAAATAAACCGCGAAGTTAATACGATTGGCTCTAAAACTCCGGTTATCGAAGTAAGCCGCGCCGTAATCAATATGAAAGAAGCCGTAGAAAACATACGGGAACAGTTAAGGAATGTGGAGTAAATAGCAGGAGGGTTTTTATGTCCGATGAATACGCCGACATATTTTGCGGTATTAAAAGAAACGTTAAAATAGCGATTTCCGGCAAGAGCGGTTGCGGCAACACGACTGTAACCACGCTTACCGCTGAAAGACTGGGTCTGCGTTTTATCAATTTTACATTCAGAAATCTGGCGGCGGAAAAAAACATGACCCTTGAAGAAGTGCTGGCCCTTGCGGAAACAGACGATTATTGGGACAGAACGGTTGACAGCCGTCAGATTGAAGAGGCGCTGCGGTACCCGGAACACGGCTGCGTTCTTGGCTCGCGGCTTGCTATATGGCTACTGAAAGACGCTGATATAAAAGTCTATTTGAAGGCGGATACGGATGTAAGGGTACGCCGCCTAATGAGGCGCGAGGGGGGCAGCTTTGAAGAGGTTGCGGCTTTTACAAGAGAGCGGGATGCCCGCGATCACGCGCGTTACGCCCGATTATACAATATTAATAATGACGACTACAGTTTCGCCGATCTTATTATTGACACCGGACGCTGTTTGCCGGAGGAAATTGCCGGTAAAATAATCGAAAAAGTGAAACGCCTCGCGGCAAACGAAAGATAGCGCGCGCGGACTATATAAGACTCCCGCCATCACGAGTTTAGTTTGAAAGAGACATTGCCTACCGAGATTACTGCCCGTGCTTAACGGGAAATAGTTAAATTCAAGAATTTTTTGGGCACATTTTCACCTGCGGCGGATGCCGCAGGCGAAAACCGCGCTTTTCGGGGCTGCGCGCTTTCGCGCTCCGGCCACGCCGCCCCCGCAGGGGCGCCGTGTCTTGCTTCGCAACCCCTACAATCGCTTGTGCGGCTCAACACGCAAGCGCGTTGAGCTTTCTGAGTTTGCGCGGAGCGCAAACCCCGGACATTGTAGTCCGGCAGTTATTTTCAACATTTCATGACTTTCATCACAGACGTATGCGGTTTTGGCCAGCGCAAGGGATAGCAGCGGTATGAAAACGCTTGCGTTTTCATAAGAGCGGATAGCCCGGTTTTTTGCTTTTTTTAGAAAAGCAAAAAATGCGCCCGAATTTTGATTATCATCTTTAAGCATATTTCCCCTTTACAAAACCACTGTTCTTGTAAACGGCAGGGCGCTGAATCGGCTCGCCGCAGTCTACAGCAGCGTATGCCAACCGCCCTTATCATGCTGAAGGCAGGGCAGGAAACCCACTGGTGGGGCTCGCCGCAGTCTACAGCAGCGTATGCCAACCGCTTTTTTCGGACTCGAAGGCGCGGAGTGAAACCCGCTCCGGGTATGCTACCGCGTAGCGGACTTTAAACCCATTGGTGGGCTGGCGGGCTGGTGGTAGCAGACAGCAGCGTATGCCAACCGCTTTTTTCGGACCTGAAGGCGCGGAGTGAAACCCGCTCCGGGTATGCTACCGCGTAGCGGACTTTAAACCCACTGGTGGGTGGCGGGCTTGACGGCGGGGTGTTTCTATGTAAAGATACATCAAGCGGTTTAAAATCCGGTTACGCAAACTTTTGAGAAGGAGCAATCATGATTCGCGAGGCGATAATTAA
>JAITDS010000115.1 GCA_031282435.1 Spirochaetaceae bacterium | reverse complement strand
CATCGCCCCCGCAGGGGGCGCCGTGTCTTGCTTCGCAACCCCTACAATCGCTTGCGCTATCTAAAAGTGTCTTTCGCGGTAAAAGTTGACGCTGATTTTCGTTTTGAAATCGGAATTCCCGCGCCGGATACAGTTACTATTTCAAAACTTGAATGTGAAGTATATTAAAAAAAACTCCGAAATGTTGGTATGGGTTGCCTGAAAATTTCAAGTTTTCGTAGGTCTACGCTTAGATATAAAGTCAAATGAGCGAAGCCGCCGCCCGTATTTACGAATGAACCACCTCGCGGCAAGCGCGTCTAAGGTCGAAGACCGGCGTTTGCGGCGAGGTATCTTGTAGGCGTTGAAATTATTTACGTGGTTCGATCGGGTAAGGAAATTATTTAACTGTGGGGTTCTAATACCATTTTTTATTTGGCGTTGCCAACTCGAACCGCCCTAAAGGGCGGGTGAGCAGACCCCGTTGCGAATAAACGGGGTTAAATTTTTTTGTAAAAACTGCCGATAATAAATTGGTATTCTCATTTGTTTTGAAATTTTTTGACATATTTTTTTATAAGGTGGATTTTATGCTTAAAAAATGGCTGCTGTTTTTTGTAATTGCTGCCGGAATTGCCGTTTCTCTGCTTGCGCAGAATAACAATGTTTTTCTTACTCGTACTGAATTTCACGATGGGCAGAAATGGCTTGTTATTACCGGCTATAACGGAAGTGAAAAGACAGTTACTATTCCCTCAAGCATTGGCGGCATACCGGTTCGTAAAATTGGCGATGCGTCATTCAAACTGAAAGGCATCACTGACGTAATACTTCCACAAGGAATTGAGGTGATAGGGGAGCAGGCTTTCTTCGGCAATCAACTAAGCATAGTAGTAATTCCTACATCGGTACGAGTCATAGCTGATTCGGCGTTTGACAGCAATATGCTTAAAAAGGTAACGACTGCCGATTTAAGCGCAAATAAAAATGGAAACGGCAAAGTAGTACCGAAGGTTTACTATGTAGCGGCGGATAAAGAGCATCTAAGCGAGGAACTCCTTATCCGGGCCGCAACACTATACGGTAATTTCTATGACCCGCTTACAGGTTATGACGGCAAATTCAAACCCGTTAACGTTCCAAAGCCTGATGTCATAAAAGATTCTCGTGAAACATCTCTTAAAAATAATACTTCTAACGCAACTTCCGCCGCGCCTAATAGCCCTGCCGTTAATAAATCCGGTACGCCAAATTTTTCCGACCAGCCGGTTACGGTAGAAGTTTTTATGCGTGATCCCGGAGCATCCAGGCCTATTGTCCAAGCGCCTCCGCCTCCGCCTATTCAAGCGTCTACGTTTATTGTTCAACCGCCTGTGCCTGTTCAAACGTCTAAACCTATTGTGCGGTCTCCCCCGTCTCCGCCTGTTCAAGCGGATACGTCCGTTTCCCCGCAACTGTCGTCTTCCCGGCCACCGGCCGTTCCGCCTTTAGGCAACGATGTTTATTCCCAAATTTATATTGAGGTGCCGGGCAATTATACCGGAATCTCCGCCATACCGGTGATAAATAGTAAGACGGTTTCAAAAAATGAAACTTCTTTCGGAAATAAACCGCCGGATAAGAATGGAAACTCATCCGTTATCGCTAAAACCGTTACAAATACCAATACTTCCACCAGTGTAGGCGCAGTGGAAAACGGTATAGGAAAATCCGCTTACAAAAATAAAGGGCTTGACAGCTTTGTGATTCCGGAAGGGACAACATTTATAGGGGAGGGGGCTTTTGCGTCGAATAATTTAAGCTCTATTGTAATTCCCAACAGCGTACGGAGTATAGGCAGTCAGGCGTTTATGGGGAATAATTTAGGAGATATAACGATAGGTGAAAATGTAAAGGTACAGAACGATAGTTTTCGCTATCAGTTTGCCGACTACTACCGTATGAACGATTGTAAAGCAGGCACATATATTCTGAAAGCGGGTCATTGGAATTTCAACGGACAGGAACTTCCTCCTAAATATGTGCAGTAGAATGGTTTTATTAGACTTGTTCGCCAACCCGGTTAGCTGCCGGCTAACCCTTCGGTTGCCTCACAAGTTTTGCGGTTTTTGCGGCTTAAAAGCCCTTTGCTAAAGCCTTACAAAACCACATCTTTAGCGGGAGCCGGAAACTTGAGGTTTCCAAGCAATTCTATTATTGAGTTATGCGGAAACTTCTCACAAAATTTCGTTTGGCCCCGAACAGGGTTGCCCGACTTTCACTGAAAACGGACTTGGAAACCAGCCGGCTTGGGATGGGCAAGTCCAATAGTAGTATATGTTACTTTGATGCGGCGTATACTTCCGTAAGGAGGCTTTAATATGAAAAACAGAATAGCGTTTGTTATAAGTTGTATTTTTGCAGCGAGTTTTTGCGCCGCTCAGACGACGCCCGCTAGTTCATACCGTCAAGAAGGCATAGCCTCTTGGTACGGCAATGAGTTTGAAGGCAGACCGACAGCATCGGGCGAGCTTTTTGACCCTAAGCAATTTACGGCTGCCCACCCCGATTTACCTTTTGGGACATTGCTTATAGTTACCAATATGCTTAATGGCGAACAGGTTGTTGTTCGGGTGAATGACCGCGGCCCTTTCCGTCAAAACCGTATATTAGATGTTTCTAAAGCCGCGGCTGAAAAATTAAATATGATTGAACCCGGAACGGCTCAGGTTATTGTTGAGCTTGCGCCGCGTAATGCTGTCGTGTCGGATACTCAGGCGAATACGGAGGCGGCTTCTCCTGTAAGCGTGTCTGAATCCGCGCCCGCTTCGTCTCCTGTTTCCACGACACCGCAGACAGTTCAGGCAAATCAGAACGACCCGGCAAATCAAGCGTCCGGCCAGCCGGCAGTTACAAACCAGCCGCTTACAACGCCGCAGACAGTTCAGGCGAATCAGAGCGCTCCGGCAAATCAAGCGTCCGGCCAGCCGGCAGTTACTAGTCAGAATATACAGCCCCCGGCAACAGCAAGCCGGCCTCTAACGCAGAGGAACCCTCCGGCAAACACGACCGCTCCCGCAACGACTCGATCGCCCGCGCCAACTACGCGAGCCTCTAGCGGCGCTACAGGAACAAGAGCTCCGACTGCTCCGTCTTATACGCCGCAGCAACCGTCCATAGCTCAAAATCCGTCCGCTTCGCAGACGCAAACCACGCGGACAAGTCAGAGCCCGTCTTCACCGCAGACTAACAGCCGAACACAGTCAACTGCCACGCCTTCCGGCCCTGTAGCGTCTTTTCAGCCTGTGCCTACCATAGCGCGTCCGCCCGTTGCGGCGCCCGGCCCTGCCCCTACCATGCCGAATTCGGCTCTAGCGCCGTCTATACCGCCCGCGTCCGCCCAGCCTTCGACACGTTCTTATCCTAGTTATACTTCCGCGGATATTACAGGCGGCCCGTTCGTGAACGGCAGATACTACCGGTTGCAAATAGGTTCTTTCAGAGTGGCAAAGAATGCGGTGGAAGTTTTTGACCGTCTTTCGGCGGCGGGTTTGAATCCGCAGTGGGAGCCTTTTGGCGAACTGTACCGTGTCGTGATAAGCAACGTACGCGCCGAGGATATTGGTTCTATAGCGGCACGGCTGGGCGCGGCAGGTTTTAGCGAAGCCATAGCCCGCGAAGAACGCTGATTTTAAGCAATATAGCAAACGAAAACAATACGTTACGCTGCTTTCGTCTGCTTTTTACACCGCCAATTTAGCGGCGGTTTCAAAACAGCCCGCGTTTTGCTAAAAATTATACAATAGAGTTGTTCGGAAACTTCAGTTTCCTCAAGCCATGCATGGCGGCCATGCATGGCTTGACCGGTAACCGCTAAAAACTTGTTCGATAAGCAACCGGGTTATTGAGCAAGTCCAATATGTTACGGAAATTTTACACAGGAATTTATGTACCAATATGTTATAGAAGGCGGCGTTCCCTTAAAAGGGACGATAATTGCCAGCGGCAACAAGAATGCCGCGTTGCCGTGTATTGCCGCGGCGCTTTTGACCGACGAGCCGGTCATTCTTCGCAATATTCCCGAAATTGAAGATGTTTTTGTGATGTTTAACGTATTTCGCGCATTGGGCGGGGCAGTGGAGGATTTAGGCAAGCATAGCTGGCGGCTTTCCTCCGGCATAAAAAATTCCGCCATACCGCCGGAATCAGCCGAAAAGATTCGCGCGTCCATACTATTTGCGGGGCCGTTGCTCGCGCGTGTTCACAGGGTTGTAATGCCGCCGCCCGGCGGGGACGTGATAGGCCGGCGGCGGCTTGACACGCATTTTCTTGCCTTAACCGAACTGGGGGCACAGGTTGAAACCGCGGATAATTTTGTTTTTACCGCTAAAAAACTTGTAGGCGCGGATATTTTTTTAGACGAGACCTCCGTTACCGCTACCGAAAACGCGGTTATGGCGGCGGCGCTTGCCGAAGGAGACACGATACTAAGCAACGCGGCGAGCGAGCCGCACGTTCAGGATCTCTGCAATATGCTTGTTATGATGGGCGCACGTATCGAAGGCATCGGCTCCAACCGGCTTGTTATTCACGGCTGCAAGCGGCTTGGCGGATGCGATTACACAATAGGAGCGGATTACATGGAAGCCGGTTCTTTTATAGGACTGGCGGCGGCTACAAGAAGTGAAATCTGTATTGAAGGCGTGCGGCCTGAAGATATGCGCCCCGCTAAGACGGCGTTTGGCAAGCTGGGAATAACGTGGGAACACGAAGGCAGGACGCTTTGTGTCCCTAAAAAATTATCGCTTAAAGTGAATCACGACTTGGGCGGCATGATACCGAAAATTGACGATGCTCCTTGGCCGGGCTTCCCGCCGGATCTTACCAGTATAGTTACCGTTGTCGCTACCCAGGTTGAAGGCACGGTGCTTATACACGAAAAAATGTTTGAATCGCGGATGTTTTTTGTTGACATGCTGATAGGGATGGGCGGGCGCATTGTGCTATGCGATCCTCACCGCGCCGTTGTTTCCGGCCCAACCCGTCTAAGGGGCGCGGAACTTAGGAGTCCGGACGTACGGGCGGGCATGGCGATGGTAATAGCGGCCCTTTGCGCGGAAGGTAAAAGCGTCATCAGTAACGTATATCAAATTGAACGCGGTTACGAACATCTTGTAGAGCGGCTTTCGTCTCTGGGCGCTAAAATAAAAGCCGTTGATGATTAAGGTAATCTGAATTTGGGCGCATTTTTTGCTTTTTCTAAAAAAAGCAAAAAACCGGGCTATCCGCTATAGTCAACAACCACCACCAAAGGTGGTGGCTGTTAACTGAAAGTTATACGAACAGGGCCTACGACCCCGAGGTTCGCCAGCGCATCTTCTTTTTAACCGTTAACGGCAACGGCCAGGGTGCTAGGGATAGCCAAAGGCACGGTTACCGGCGCTTTGCGGAATATCGAGCCGCTTTTATGGTATGTTAATTAACGTGAGTTCGACAGAATAAAAAAACCCCTACCCGAATCTGGTATACTACATAAATAAAATACGAGAAACGGGGGGATTTCTTATGGACGAAGATACTATAACAAGGATATATTGCGATGTCGATGACTTTTGCAAGGTTCTTGAAGCTTATTGTAAAGCCCATTGCCTGCCAGGAGACCAAAAAAACTCGTGGTTTCCGGCAAGCCGCTTATCCTTAGGCGAGGTGATGACTATAGCCATACTCTTTCACCTCAGCGGATACCGGTGTTTCAAATGGTATTACCATGAGTGTGTCAGAAAACAGCTTTCAAGCTATTTCCCCCGTCCGGTCAGTTACAACCGGTTTGTGGAACTTATGAGTTACAGCGCCCTCCCCCTAGCCCTTTATAACCAATTTTTCCGGCGAGGGAAGCCAACCGGTATAGGTTTTATCGACTCAACACCGGTGAAAGTATGTCATAACCGGCGTATATACCGGCA
>JAITDS010000107.1 GCA_031282435.1 Spirochaetaceae bacterium | reverse complement strand
TTTTTATTCGCAACGGGGTTTAATACCCCCGCCGCTTGCGGCGGTTCGAGTCAGGTTTGGCAAACAAAAAAATGGTAGTAAACCCCACAATTGATAAATTTCCTTACCCGATCGAACCTTGTAGAGTCCGCAACGCAAACGAGATACCCCGCCGCTTGCGGCGGGGAGGTTCATTCGCAGTGGGGTCTAATACCCCGCCCTTTAGGGCGGTTCGAGTTGGCAACGCCAACAAAAATGTGGTATTAGACCCCACAGTTCAATAACTTCCTTACAGAACGAACCTCGTCAAAACAGGCAACGTTTACGAGATACCTCGCCCTTTAGGTCGAGGAGGTTCATTCGTTCCCTTTATACTCGTTGACGTATTGGAGTTTGAGACACGGGGAGCTGACCGTAGATACGAAGTAAAATGTTTAGAGTCCTTAAACCGGCTCACATCGATTATATCCGCGATAATGACTATAGCTATAAATACGCTTATCCCTTTCATGCTGGTCAATATCATAAACGGCTCGGCGAACGCTAGTATACGCTCTTTAAGCGCCCCCGCATCCGGCTCTTCCTGTCAAAGATTTCTTCCCGCGTAAACCAGTATAGTTGCTCCTTCAAAACTGAGTGTATCCGGTTCTTTAGCTGAGTGTTCCGTTTCTTGTGCAGCCGGTACGCGGGAAAAAGCCCCCGAAGTTCCTGTATCTCTTTGGGTGGAACGGTTACGGGGGATATCGTTTGCTCCCCGGACAGTACCCGCGTTTTGATAATCCGGCAGAGTTTGTCCGCGCCCGGCTTGTCCGTATTAGTTCTCGCCAGACTGATTTGTTTCAGCTCATAGGTGTTCGCTATAACGACCTCCTTGACATGACTGCGAATCAGCCGGACAAACGCAAAGGTGGTTATTGTGGCCTCAACCAGGACGTAAGCATCCTCAGTCAAAGTCTTATAAAACGCCGCCAACCCCTCATCTGTCAGGTCAAAGGTTTCCGTCTGCTTGGCCTTTTGGTTCACTGATGAGTTCTCATCCCGATAAGAACAGGTAAATCGATTTGTGTGTAAGTCAATTCCTATAAGCAGCATACGCGCCTCCTGAAAACTTGATTGTTCGGTGGAACTCCGGTATAGCAACCATGCGTCTATTCGGGGTAGCAATCGACTAAGACTGCTCCCCAAGAAGGCAAATGCGGCTACCGGTTGTTAAACGCGACTACGGGGTCAATTGCTTGCCCCGGCAAGCGATACAACCGGTAGTTGTCCTTCCGAACTCCTACACCATACCGGATAACCGTATGCTTTTATCATAGCTTCGCGGTTCAAGCCGCTTTCAGCGGCTTGATTTTTCCGGGTTTTGCTTTAGCAAAACTCAAGCAACTTAGATGCAGGCGATTTCAGCACCGGACGGCAAAACAGTTCACCGAACTGTTTTGCGCTTCAATCGCTTGCGTTAATTACTTTTACGCGGGTCAAATGCGTCCCGGACGGCTTCTCCGGTAAAAACAAGCAGTGAAAGGCTAAGGGCGAGTATTACAAAGGCGGATACGCCGAGCCATGGGGCGTGGAGGTTTGCTTTACCCTGCGCGAGCAGTTCGCCAAGGGACGGGGAGCCGGAAGGCAGGCCGAAACCGAGGAAGTCAAGTGAGGTCAGCGTTGTAATGGAGCCGCCAAGTATGAACGGCAGGTAGCTGAGGGCGCTCGTCATAGCGTTTGGGAGTATGTGTACAAACATGATGCGTGAATGTTTCATTCCCATAGCGCGGGCGGCGAGTACGTATTCAAAGTTGCGGGCCCGCAGGAATTCGGCGCGTACAAGGGAGACGAGGCTCATCCAGCCGAACAGCAGTGTTATTCCAAGCAGCCACCAAAAGTTAGGTTCGACTACGGACGATAGGATTATCAGCATGAAAAGAGACGGCATTCCCGACCAGATTTCGATGAAGCGCTGAAACAGTATGTCAAAGGCTCCGCCAAAATAGCCTTGCAACGCTCCTAACGTTATGCCGATAAATGAGCTTGTTATCGTTAGCGCAAACGCAAACAGTACGGAGATTCTAAATCCATAAAGCAAACGGGCGGCGACATCGCGTCCTCTATCGTCTGTGCCAAACCAATTTTCCCGCGAAGGCGGTGAGGGGGCCGGGCCGGGTAGTTCGTAATTTATCGTGTTATAGCTGAATCGTATCGGCGTGTGTATCATCCAGCCGTTTTTTTCTATGAGATTGATGATATACGGGTCCCTGTAATCCGTGTTTATGTCAAATTCTCCGCCAAATGTAAGTTCCGAGTAGTTTTTGAATATAGGGAAGTAAAATTTTCCGTCAAAACGGACTAAAAGCGGGCGGTCGTTGGCGATAAATTCTGAAAAAAGGCTTAAACCAAACAGTATGGCGAATATCCAGAGTGAAATATAGCCGCGTTTATTCCGTTTGAAGCGTTCCCAGCGGGTAATATAAGGCGATTTGGCGATTTTGCCCGTCATTTTCTTCCCTCAAAGTCAATGCGCGGATCGACGACTGTGTAGATTAAATCGCTGAGTAGATTCAGCAGTAAACCTATGAGCGTAAAAATGTACAATGTCGCAAATATTACGGGGTAATCGCGCTGCATTGTGGATTCGAGTCCAAGCAGTCCTAAGCCTTCAAGCGAAAAAATGGTTTCTATGAGCAGGCTGCCGGTAAAAAACATGGAGATAAAGACTGCCGGAAAACCTGATATTATTATCAGCATGGCGTTACGAAAGACGTGTTTAATCAGTATGTTTTTTTCGGTAAGTCCTTTGGCGCGGGCCGTTAATACATATTGTTTATGGATTTCGTCAAGAAAAGAATTTTTGGTAAGCATGGTAAGTCCCGCGAAGCCGCCTATCGACAGGGCTATAGTCGGCAGACAGATGTGCCAAAAATAATCGGCTATTTCCCCAAAAAAACTGAGTTCTTCAAAATTGGCGGAAAAAAGGCCGCGAAGCGGAAATATGCTAAGAAAAGAGCCGCCGCAAAACAGCACGGCCAGCAGGACGGCGAACAGAAACGATGGTATAGAGTTGCCTAAGATTATTAATCCGCTTGTCCAGATATCGAAACGGCTGCCGTTTTTTACCGCTTTTCGTATGCCGAGCGGTATGGAAATGGCATATATTAACAGTGTGCTCCAAAGACCGAGCGATATTGAAACCGGCAGACGTTCCACGATGAGTCCGATTACGCTTCGTCCCCGAAACAGGCTGTCGCCAAAATCAAACATCGCGTAGTTTTTTAGCATTTCAAGGTAACGTTCTCCTATGGGTTTGTCAAAGCCGTAACGCCGCTCAATTTCAGCGATTACTTCGGGGTCAAGCCCGCGCGCCCCGCGGTATTTGGACGAGCCGCCGCCGTTTCCGCCGCCGCCTGAGTCCCCGCTTCCTGTTATGCGCTGTATCGCCCCGCCCGGCCCCAAGCCCTGCATATTGGCGATAGCCTGATCAACAGGCCCGCCCGGCGCGATTTGAACGATAAAAAAGTTAATGGTTATGATTGCCCACAGAGTCGGGATAATCAGCAACAAACGCCGCGCTATATAGGTCAACACTGTCCGTTAAGCATACTAAAAGCGGATGTTTACGTCAAATGTTCGTTAAGGTCAACGCGCCGCCGCGTTAAGCGCGGG
>JAITDS010000258.1 GCA_031282435.1 Spirochaetaceae bacterium | reverse complement strand
TCATGTATGACGGAGAAATAGGTCATTATGGGCACCATGTGTTGTTGTTCCGTTTCCCGCCTCCAAAAACCATGCCAAGTATATCACTGTTCCCTTCGTTTTTATATGCGCTCGCCCTGATACGCGCCTGCTGAAAACTTGATTGTCCGGCGGAACTCCGGTATAGCAACCATGCGTCTATTCTCCGGTGGCAATCGGCTAAGACTGCTACCCAAGAAGCAAATGCGGCTACCGGTTGTTAATCGCGGATACGCGGTCAATTGCTTGCCCCGGCAAGGGGATACAACCGGTAGTTGTCCTTCCGAACTCCCACACCATACCGGATAACCGTATGCTTTTATCATAGCTTTGCGAACCAAAACCGCATACGCGGTTTTGGTTTTCCGTTAAAACGCCTTTGATTTTACAATTGACAGCGTAAAAGGCATCTGTTTTGAAAACCGTATGCAATAACCGCTCGTTACACAATAGAGTTGTTCGGAAACTTCAGTTTCCGAACAACTTCCGCTTAAAAAACGCAAAATGCTACGCATTTTGCAATGACTTGGGCGACAACCAACCGGGTTTCCGAACAACTCTAATAACAGGAAGCGGCGTTTTATATTCCTCCGCGTACCTTAAACATTGTTTTAAGGTACGCTAAAACTATGCCGATTATTAATACATAACTCATTCGTAGCGTTAAAGCTGAATGAGGCATCTTAATTTTTACTGAAATATATTTTCAGAGGAGACTACATGAAAAAATCTGTTTTTTTAACAGCGGCCACATTATTTATAACCGCCGCATTTTTTATTACCGGTTGTGAAAATAAAGAAGTTGAAGTAGATACGTCAGATAACGGCGGCGGTGGTGTCCCGCCGTCTCCGGCAGTCAATTACTATGTGAATCAGCTAATAGATGACGCGAGCATTCCCGCTGACGCGATAAAAGTGGAGGGTGATTCTATAACTATACAAAAAAGCTTTACAGTGTCCAAATCACTCTATGCGTTGCCGGGCGGCGTAACTTTAAAAGTGGGCGTTGAAAAAGCGGCGCGTGAAGCAGCCGACGAGCCGGTAGTTCTTAACCTTGCCAAAGACGTTAATTTTGATGTAGGAAACGGGACTCTTATACTTAACGGAGAAATAAAAGTAGCTAACGGCATTTTTGCGTTGTCCAATGGTACGACTCAGCTTTACGGGAAACTTGACCTTGGAACCGGACGTTTAGCTTCTGATATTCCAAGAGAAACAGGTAAGCTGATTGTTTACCCCGGCGCCGTGCTGCAAGATAAAAACGGGGATACAGAGCGGCAGCTTGTAGGCTCTAAATCCATTGCTTTGGGCGCGGACTCCACACTGGAAATTAAAGGTGAGTATGCGGACACTCTTAAGACAAGGGAGATTACGCTGACCGGAAGCGCGGATTTGAAGGACGAAATGGCGATTTTCAACAACGGCGTAAACTGGAAGGAAAAGATTACGCTGGCAAACGGGGCGAAGGTTAACATAGCTAACGGCGGAACGTTGCTAGTTATAGGGACTACCTCAACCATTGACACCCTTGAAAATTATATTTCAGGGGCGGAAAACGGTAGCGGAACTATATCATGTCTTGAAGGCACCAGCGGCGGTCTTGCGTTCTACACAAATAGTAATGAGCCGGCAGTAATCATCGGAGCAGGTTCTTACGCGACATGGAATAAAGACAAATGGGAGCTTGTTCCTGCTGAAACCGAAGAAGAATAATTAGCCTTCCCGCCGCAACAAGCGCGCGCTGTGCGGCGGAGTATCCCAACTGCGAAAACTGATTTTGTCAAAGGCTTCCCCGCTTTAGCGCGGGGAAGCGGCTTTTTTTACGCTGAAATACAATCAAATTATAAACTATTTTTACGCTTTTAATACACAAAAAGCCGCGTTGTTTGCCTGCTCCGCGCACAGGCTTCCGGAATGTCTTGAAAAAGAAAATTCTCTTGTTTACAATTATTAACTATGAAATACAAGGTTAAAGCGCTTACCAGCCGTTTTTCGCAGATGCTTGCGTCGTGGGATTGTGTGGAATGTGTCAGTTTGAATGAGGCGGCGCTGCCGGCCACGTTTGATCCGTATTTTGCGCTTATAATTGACGTTTTTTGTGACGGCGCGATACCGGATGTTTTTACGCGGGAGGAGCGGTACGGAAATGATGTCAGCGCGTTTGAAAGCTCCGGAAACAAGGACAGATTTTTAATCGGCGATATTCCGGTCCGTCTGGAATTTAAATTTACAAAAAATATTGATGATGTAGTTTCCATCGCGGTTGAAGACAACGAGCGGCTCTGGATGATTAAAGATTTAGGCACGTACGGTTTTTACCGTCTGTGCAACGGAGACATACTTTTTTCGAGGAGCGGCTGGATTGATAAAATCAGAAAATGTCTCAGCGCGTTAAACGATAATTTTTGGACAGTGATGCGTAACGCGAATCAATCAAAAATGGAGCATTTCTTAAGCGATCTGGGCGCGGCGCTTATTCAGGGCGATGAATTTTTTTATCTGATGTCTGAATCCGGCTTCATAAAAACCGCCTGTCTTACCTTGTTTTGCGTAAACCGCCGCTTTGAACCGTCTCACCGGGCGTACTATAGACAAGTTATGGAACTGCCGGTAAAAAACGACACTTTTTGCGCTCAATTCGAAACCTTTTTACGAAACGAAGACGACATTACTATGGACAGGCGCTACGCTCTGGCGCAACTTATAGCGCGTGGAATCATAACGCTTTAATAGAATTGTTCGGGAACTTACTTCTGTTTCCGGTTCCGCTTAAAAAAGCAAAATGCCGCGCATTTTGCAAAAGAGTTAATTTGCGGTGAAAACACAAAAATACTTTTTTATTTTTTATATTATACTAATCGCCGTTAACTCTTGCTGGGCGGAAAAAGAGGCCGGTTTTGTTTTGGAGGGTGTCAACGGGGAATATTACCCGTTCCACACCGATTCAAACAATATATCCGGCGTGTTTAATTTGTCTAAAACAAAACATTACGATTATTCGTTAAGCGAAAGCGTGCGCGTCCCGCGCAACTATTCGCTTGAAATTGATTATAGCCTGCAATACGACTTGGAAAACAACGGCGCGGCGGATTCATCCATATATAAAAATTATGAAGTCGTGTTAAAAATAGACGATGATTCCGGCTGGGTGCTGCCTAACGATTTAAATTTTTTAAGTATCGAAGAGTCTAACCCGCGGATACGTTATGTTATTCCGTTACAAACTCTGCGTATAAAAAAAATCTCGTTCGAAATAAAAGGCGGCAAAAAGTCCGGCGGGGAAATGAGCCTCAATAAACTGCGGCTTACGGAACGGTTTTACGGATTTGTTACGGAAAACGATGTGGTTCTTACGAGTCCTTTTGTAAAAAGTGAATATGCCGGAGCGGAAGCGCCTCATATAGTATCGATAGATCCGGGCGGGGATTACGCGATTTTGGGACGGCAAATTCTGTTTATAGACGGCATAAACGGCGCCCCGCTAATTACGTCCGGCGGCAATTTGATACGTTATATCGAGAACAGCGGCAATAATAATTACCACAGTCTGACCGTGCCGGCGGTTTTTTTAAGCGCCGGAAAAAAACAAATAGACGGTGCCGTGAAAACGGCGCTGCTTAAACCGGACATTGTTCAGGAACCGGCGCGGCCTGTCATCGCGGATACGGGATTTATCCTTAAATATCCTCAGGACAAATGGCGCAATAAAGATTTTGAAATCTTTTTTTGGGAGAGCTTTCCAAACATTTTAATATTTGATACCGCTTCTTACGAATCGCAGGATAAATTTTTTAAGCGCATAGCGTTTTTTGCTGAAAAGAAGGGTTTTAAAGGAAGGCTGGCGCGAGATGAGGAGATAGCGGATTTACACGGCTGGAACGCGCACGATTATAACGCCGAAACTTTGGCGCGTTTTTTTGACATCGCAAAAAAATCATCGTTTCCGCTGCTTGATGAAGAACACGCCTTGCGTGAAATACTCATCGAAACAAACATTATAAAAAATAACGCCGGTGGTTTTAGCGCCGGCAGCGGGGCGGTAATTTCAATATCAAGGGAATCCCCTGAATATTTGCGAAATACCTTTATGACGCACGAAGCGTTTCACGGTATTTTTTTTATTGACGCGGATTTTCGGGAATTCTGCAAACAACGCTGGGATAATCTGGATAGAACGGCGAAACGTTTTATTACTTCGTACTTTGACTTTCAGCAGTATGATATTAACGATTCATATCTTGTGTTAAATGAATTTATGGCGCACTGTTTACAGCAGGGCGTGTCCGCTTCAGGAAAGTATTTTGGAGAAAGCATTGCGGGCAGGCTGTACGAAAAAAGCCCTTGGCGGCGTGCGGCGCTACCGCTTCGAGACGAAGAGGCCGGAAACTGGCCGGAATTAGCGGACAGCTTTAAGCGGGAGACCGCCGCCTTTTCAGAATATGCCTCTATGCGCTGGGGGCTGGCGGCGGGCAGGGTTTGGCGGGTAAGGTTATGATTCTTTTTGACGATTCTATAGTATCCGTTTTCAGAGATTACGGCATTATGCTGCCTATAGCGGCTTCACGCGCGCAAAAGATAGTTGACCATCTTGGCGAAGCATCCTTTTCTTTTCCCGGTCCGGTTCTTGACATGAAACAAATGACAGATTTTCTGGGAAAAACAGGCAATGTAATAGAGCGTTCCGATATTGAACGTGTACACAGCGTTGAATATGTAAACGCGCTGTTTTCGGACGGATTGCTTGGGGAACTTCTTAACGCTTATGAGCTTATAGACGCTGACGGAAAACCAAACCGTTACGAACCCGAAAACGCGGTTCAGCCGCTTTCCGCGCTGTTCGATAAAATCCTTGCCCAATGCGCGGGTTCTTATATGTCATGCGCCGCCGCTCTTAGAGCCGAATCCGGGCATTTTTGTTATTTCCTTGCCGGAGGCAATCATCATGCCCGTTACGACACGGGGGCGGGTTTCTGTTTAATAAACGAGATAATCATAGCGGCGCGTAAACTTCAGGCTGAAGACGGCATCCGCATCGTTTGGATAATTGATGTTGACGCTCACAAAGGCTGCGGCAGTGCGGAACTTGTTTCTTTTATGCGTAACGGCAAAGGCCCCGCGCCGTTTGAAAAAGGTTGTAATATTTTTACGCTTTCAATACACATGGCGCATGGCTGGCCGCTTGATGCCGAAACTCTTAGCAACTCCCGGCCCGGACGCGCCCCGCTAATTCCCTCCGATGTGGAGATCCCCGTAGAACAAGGGGATGAATCTTGCTACATAAGTCGTCTTGAGGACGGTTTGTTCAAACTGGAACGGCTAAGCTCCGGCGTAAAACCAGATATTGCCATAATTGTTGACGGCGCCGACCCTTACGAGTACGATGAACTTTTGTCCAGCGCGTTACTGCGGCTTTCCCTTAAACAGTGCGTTGACCGCGATATGCTGATATACAATTTCTTACGCGAGCGGAAAATCCCTTCGGCATGGATTATGGCCGGCGGCTACGGGGAACGCGCATGGGAGCCCCCCTGTCATTTTTTAAAAAAACTACATTAGAGTTGTTCGGAAACTTCAGTTTTCGCAAGCCAAGCATGGCGGCCATGCATGGCTTGGCCAAGTTCCGCTTAAAAAACGACTTGGGCGACAACCAATCAGGTTGGCGGACAAGTCCATTCTCAGGCGGGCGGATTTTAGCGGAAGCCGCAGTGTAATCTTGTGAAATACGTGAAATTATTCGTATCGCCGGTTAAAAATCTTATATTTACCTATAAGTTGAAAAGCGCTATACTATAAGCTATCCTGTTTAGGACAATGCGGCGTGTTTAATGCCCGCCGCGTTAAAACTTTCTTTAAGGAGTAGTTTATGAAAAAACTCAAAATCGG
>JAITDS010000119.1 GCA_031282435.1 Spirochaetaceae bacterium | reverse complement strand
GAAAAGCAGTATAATAGGACGGCGGAAACAGACGGCATGGTCTAATGAATATCTTGAACGCCTGCTCTTTCAATCTTCTTTCGCCTCTGATTCCGGATAATTTATATGCGCTCGCCCTGATCCCTTAACTTGTTGACAATGGGCTGGGGGGTGGCGGAATACCGCGCAAGCCCGCTTGCGGGCGGCGCGGTATGAAGACAGGGGGGCGCATGCCGCAAGCGCTTACGCGCTTGCTTAGGGAGTTTCGCTCGCAGGGCTACGCCCTGCTTTTGCGAAACTCCAACAATTTAGTTTATAATTTGCGCCCCCATGCCGGAAACAGCGCCCCCCTTTTAACATCCGCGAATATCACGAATGTACGCGAATTATTGGGAAATTAAAGAGTCCGCGTATTCCCGTTTTCTTGCTGAACGCAAGGCAGAAAACCCGCCGCCCCCGCTGGCCGCCCGCTGGTTGACTGGTAGGCGGGCGCTTACAGCCGCGTATGCCAAGGCCCCTTTCCTTGTAAAGAGCAAAGGAGGAAACCCGCTGGCGGGCCGCGTATGCCAATCGCTTTTTTCGAAAACCCGAAAACACGGACTAAAGACGCTTTGGGTATGCCGGCGCGGAGCGCTTTTAAACCCGCTGGCGGGCTGGCCGCTTCACAAGGGGTGGGGGTTTTTGGTATAGTGGAGTCAAGCAGCTTGATTCAATATAGGAGGCCATTGTGCTGTTATCAAAAAGCAAAACGCTTATGTTGGCGGGACTAATATTTGCGTGTTCTATTTCAGTGTTTGCCGACGAGCAAATCGTAGGAAAACTAATCAAAGCGTCATTATCCGGCGTAGAAACCACAAAACTTTATGAACCACTAGTAAGAATAACACAAAGCTCGGTATTAGACGTAAAAAATTTCACATTAAGACTTTCGGGCATAAACGCGAGAAATTCCAAACAATATGAATTCTACAATGACGGCGGCAGCCCCGACATATGGAAACGCCGAATGCGCGGCGTATCGGTAAAACCAATACAAGCGTATATCACGGTGAGCGACGGACCGGACAACACCAACGTTATCGTAATAAATTACGAATACAAAGGACGCAAAGGCTTTGGCAACGCCGTATATGTAATAGCCGTTGAAAAGTAGCTTGAACGAGCAAAGACGATATTACTTTGACTGGGCCGCGACCGCGCCGCCGCCACCCGTTCAAAAACAGTTTGACACCGCGTTACTCTTTGGCAACCCGTCATCCAAGCACACGGAAGGCCGCGCCGCCCGCGAGTCATTAGAAGAATCGCGCCGCCGTTGCGCGGCGGCACTTGACACGGACACTAATACAACCTATTTTACATCCGGCGCGACAGAATCGAACACGATAGCCCTATTTTCGATACTACTCCGGCAAGCGGACGGCATAAAACAAACCCTGCTTACGACAACGGCGGAACACCCGTCAGTATTACAGAACTGCGCCACCCTAAAACAACTAGGAATCCCCGTCTACTACATGGACACAGCCACTTACGGCGGCGCGGACCCGGAAATACTCGAAAAAAACCTACATAAAAACACGGATACAACAATGCTGGCCATGATGTACGTGAACAACGAAAACGGCGCAGTATCCAACCTGAATAAGCTAGTAGAAACAGCCCGCCGGAAAAGCGCGAAAAAACTACACATACACATAGACATGGCCCAAGCGCTGGGCAAACTCCCGCTATCGCTCCGCAACATGGACATAGATTCCGCGTCATTCAGCGCGCATAAAATAGGCGGCCCGCGGGGAATAGGCATACTGTACCTGCGCAAACCCCTGCAAACCCTCTGCAAAGGCGGCGGACAAGAAGGCGGACAGCGCCCCGGCACGGAAAACACCGCCGGCGCGTTTTATTTTGCCGAAACATTGGAAACCCTCCCCGTACAAAAAAATTACAACGACGCCGTAATAAAAATGGCACACCTAATAAACGCGCTCCGTTCCATTGACCGCTGTACGATAAACCCCGAAATTAGAGAGACGGAAGACCCGCGATTTTCGCCGTATATCCTGCGGGCATCATTCAAGAACGCGCCCGGCGAAGTGATGCAGCGACTGCTTGACGACGAAGGCTTTGCCGTTTCCACAGGGTCAGCCTGTTCAAGCGCCGTAAAAAAACACCCGTCCCCAAAGACGGCGGCAGACAGCGAAGAACATGACTTTACATCAATACGCATTTCGATAGGCCGGGATACACAAATTGACGAAATTGAACAACTAATTGAAGCGATACACCGCGTTTTGCGACAAATATAGAACGACAAATTTTCGATATTTTGTCGGGCGCATCGCCGCTTCGCGGCGACCGGGCTATCCGCTATAATTAAACAATACGGCGTGGAACGCCGTATTGTTTAATTCCGCTTCTATCCCTTGCGCGTTTTGACAACCTTCGGCCTATTTCACAACTCGAAAAAGAAGACTAAATTAGAAACAGAACTTCTTTTAAGAAAATGAAACTTTAGCCGCATAAACAAACGCTTAAAAACGGATTGCGGGCCAAGAGAATTACCGGACAATTCCGGCAATACCGAAAAAGGAGATTAAAAGGAGATTAATCGTGGCAAAAATTAACATGAAAACACCGCTCGTAGAAATGGACGGCGACGAGATGACACGCATATTGTGGGAACTAGTAAAAGAAGAACTAATAAAACCGTTTGTAGATTTGAAAACCGAATATTACGATTTAAGCGTTCAGAACAGAGACAAAACCAACGACGCGGTTACAAGCGAGGCAGGACAAGCGATACGCCGGCACGGAGTAGGCGTAAAATGCGCCACAATAACCATAACGGAGGCGCGCAAAAAAGAGTACGCGCTTAAAAACATACTACCCAGCCCAAACGCGACAATACGCGCCATACTGGACGGCACCGTTTTCAGAAAACCAATAAACGTAAACCGCATAAAACCCGCGATTTCATCGTGGAAACACCCGATAGTAATAGGCCGGCACGCATACGGCGATATTTATAAGAATACGGAAATGACAATCGACTCACCCGGCAAAGTTGAAATAGTATTTACCGGAAAAGACGGCAAGGAACGCCGGGCGCTTATAGCGGACATGAAAGGACGCGGAGTCGTGCAAGGAATACATAATTACGATGATTCCATACACAGTTTTGCCCGCTCATGCTTCCGCTACGCGCTCGATGAAAAACTGCCGGTAATATTTGCGGCAAAAGACACAATATCACAAACTTACGACGCGCGGTTTCGGGAAATATTCAATAACGTGTACGAAACAGAATATAAAAATGAATTCGCGGCCAAGAAAATAGACTATCAGTATACACTGATAGACGATGCCGTTGCCCGTGTAGTTAAAAGCGAAGGCGGTTTTTTGTGGGCGTGTAAAAATTATGACGGCGATGTGATGAGCGATATGGTTGCGAGCGCCGCGGGAAGCTTAGCGATGATGACAAGCGCCCTTGTTTCTCCCGAAGGATATTGGGAGTACGAGGCGGCGCACGGCACCGTGCAGAGACACTACTACCGCTACATTAAAGGCGAAAGACCAAGCACGAATCCCACCGCCCTAATATTCGCGTGGGCGGGCGCGCTGGAAAAACGCGCCGCGCTGGACGACATAGAGCCGCTTGAAAAGTACGCCCGCAGCTTACGGAACATTACCCTGCGAACCATAGAAAGCGGAGTAATGACAAGCGACCTTGCATCGTTAGCCGGATGCGATTCCGTTGATTCGTGGCGGTTTATAGAGACCATAGCGGAGGGGCTGGCCGCCGCCGCTTAACGCGGCGGCGCGGTGATTTTAGAGACCGCGCCCCGTGCGGATGCTAATTCGCGGCGGAATTTGAACCCCGCCGCTTAAAACAAACGTTTTTGGCGTAGAAATTAAAGAAATAGTTTTTTATGCCGATAATTGTATAAGATATATGCAGGGGGGAATGTGAAAAGGATTTGTTTTTTTTCAATTTTTATTATATGCTTATCAGTAAGCACTTATGCAGAAACTAGTATCTCCCTTGGAATAGGTCCGGAAGTGAATATGTATTCACAAAGCTTAATGGCCGGCGGACTAGTATTTAATATGGATTACCGCTTGGGCGAACTATTTTCGATTGGGGCCCGCGCTTTATATTGCATAGATTTGGGTGAGGCTAACGCGTCCGTATTGGAAGTTTCGGGGAACGTACGATTGTATTTTTTACGATTTGGAGAGATGCTGTGGAAGTATGCCGTGTATTGGCAGTCCAAATGGCATTGGTTTTTACAACTTGACGTTGGCGGTTCATTTGCTTTTTATCCTGATTATATGCCGGATATAGCATATACAGGACTTAACCCCGGTGTTATGGCCGGGGTACGGATATTTTCCGAAACAAAAACAACGTATATTGAGCCGTACATAAGGTGTTCGCTCAAAGGTTATATAGGCATAGGCGCAATGTTCGGATTAACGATTGCCGGTAGCGACACAGTCGACTAAAGGAGATACGAGTAATGAAATTTACACAAAAACTATCAAAAAAAGGGCAAAAAGCATCGGTTTTTGTTCTTGTTTTAGGTTTTACGGCGCTGGTTTTTTCCGCCTGTGAAAATGATTTTATGAAAAAAGCCTTCGATACTATAGCCGGACCTGTTCCGGTTATTCCCGCGCCTATTGAATGGAACACGAATGTCGTGTATGTTGACCCTTTGTCAGGTACGCTGGCGGGAACATTATACGCGGTGCTTAACAACGGCGGAAGAAGGATATGGTTCGCCAAGGACCAGACTAATCAACCCGCCGCCAAACGATGGGAATTTAAAGTGAACACACCGCCTCCTGACGGGGGAGCTCTCATTACCGCCGGATCGCTTATAACGTTTCTCCGACCATCAAATGTTCCGCTTGTAACTGACGGCGACCTTATGGAATTAAACCTCTATAGCGAGGATTTGGATCAGGACTTTATATCACAAGCGGATTCACCCGACGGCGTATCCTGCTCATTTATACTTTACCCGGAAGCCTTGTACGGGGCGGACCGCGATACTGTTTCCATAGAAACCGCTACGCTGAACTTTAAGGTGGAAAGACCGTCGGTGACCGTGTACGCGAAGTACGTCATTGAAAAAGCCGAGTACGGTTCAATTTCCGTAACTTGGGCAGAAGGTTCTGCGAGTGCGGCACTGAAAGACCCGCCTCCAGACGATTTTGAGGGAGCAGTTAAAAATGAGATGATGAATCTCGCCGGCAGTCTTGCGGCAGGTTCCGCGGGCTTTGTAGGGGGGGCATGGGCTAATACATGGGAGAGCGACTTTACCTTTGGTGATGCCGGTTCTTTATCGGCTGTCGCGTGGATTTCTCCGCCTTCTCAATTGATGGCTAAAGGCTGGGCGCCTTACAAAAAGTACGCCATAGAACTTAGTCCGTTTTTTTATGCTTCCGATGGCGCCGCTAGTGCTGTAAGCCCCCAAATATCGGCGCCCGTTGAGTTTGTCTCTGACGTTGGTTTGGCGGCCATTTTGATAAGTGCCGCTGCTGAGGCAGGCAGTTTTTCTGGCGTGGATGCGGCGGCTGTGGGTGGAACAGTGAGTCAATTAACTTCCGGACTTATTGCCGACCCGGGAGCGGTAGTCAACTGGTCGGGAGGAGCGGCGCCTACCGATGCGGGAACATATACATTTAGCGTTGTGTTGGGGTCTGGTAGCGACACTTCGCCCGGAGATACGGTAGAAGGTCTTACGGCGATCATCATTGGGTCAGACGCACCACCCGAAGAATAGCCATAATCATTGTAATACCCTTATACAAAAAACGCCGTGCCGCCTGTTGGCCGTGCGGCGTTTTAATTTTACAACGCCGCGCAACACAAAATTTGCCGCCGGGCGTTCATTCGCAAAAAATCATACGGGTTTTAATAATGAACCAGATCGCGGCAAGCGCGCCTAAGGTCGAAGACCGGCGTTTGCGCGGCGGGATATCAGACCTATATGCGAATAAACTACGGAAACCCGCAAAAGATACCGATATAAAATAATAAGGTAAGAAATGGGTGATACTAGATTTGAACTAGTGACTTCTACCGTGTGAAGGTAGCACTCTCCCACTGAGTTAATCACCCGTATTTATTTAAAATGCTAGTATAAAAAATTCGTTATTGTCAATACATAACCCCGTGTAGCCCGTCGTAGATTTTTCAATTCTTGTTAAAAAATACTGTACTTTTTTGACAAATATGCCGAAACTTAGATAACGGCGGAATACCTTCAGAGAAGAATAGCCGAAGGATTACTATTGCAGTACGTTTATTTAAGGGGATGTATATGAGATTGATGAATTTGCGTAATATTAGACAAGTAAATATAGCCATGTTATTTGCGCTGTTTCTGCTTATTCCAATATTGTCGGTTGAAGCCGGCGGCAGCAAACAAAACGCGTCAGAAATTGTACTTCAGCGTGTTGATAACAACAATTTAATACGTTTACGAATTTATGTTGACGGAAAAGCTGCCGGTTCGCTTAAAATCGGGGATACCTTTACTCTTAAAGTTCCTAACGGCCCCCATACATTACGCGCCGCTAATGAAGACTATCAAGCCCGAACCACCGAAATAACTCAATTTACCGCTAATAACTCCCGGCTTATGTTTACCATTACCGATGAATCGATTGTCCTCGTCGGGCAAGAAAACATCGGCCAAGAAGCTAACATTTCCACAGCCTCGGCTCCACCCCCGCCGCCTCCGCCGGTTGTTGAGGAACCGGAAGGCGCTCCTTTTTTTAATCCGTTTACCATCGAAACCTCCGTTAGGAACTCTTTCGACAGGGTTACTAAAGATCTAAAAAAGAAAACCAGGATTGCGGTAATAAACGTTGACGGCGCAAGCATTGACGAAGCGGACTACATACTAGAAGAATTGACATATCTTACCGTACATTCACCCAAAAAGTTCGTAGTAATAGACCGCCGTAAAATTGACGCTTTTAGAACAAGCAACGGAATGGGCATACCGTCGTACAATAACGACTATATACTCATGCTGATAGGCCAGCTTATACAGGCCGACGTTGTTATAAGTGCCAGAATGGACGGCCCGGGCGAATTGCGCCGCCTGCGCGTAAAAGCGCTTGATGTAAAAACAGGACATTTGGTTGGCGACGCAAGCGAGCGTATCTAAAAGCTCATAGCTCCCTGAAAATATATAAACGTCGGTCTCCCCGCCGGCGTTTTTTTTTGCTTCATGGAATTAGCCTCCCCGCCGCAAGCGCGCGGCGGCTGTTAGACCCCGTTGCGAATGAACCACCTCGCGGCTTGCCGCGAGGTATCTTGTAGGCGTTGAAATTATTTATGTGGTTCGTTCTGCAAAGAAATTATTGAACTGTGGGGCCTAATACCATTTTTTATTTGGCGTTGCCAACTCGAACCGCCGCAAGCGGCGGGGTATTAGACCTCGTTGCGAATAAAATATTATTAAGAAACACTAACAATCCTCTTGACAAAAAAGTTAGCAACTTCTATCTTAATGATAATGTTCGTCTGTACTAATTTATAGAGTTGTTAGCGCGGCGGCATTTTTTATGGCACTCAGGCTGTTTGGCCTGAGAGATTTTTATAAGGAGTTGTACAATGAAAATCAGAAATCTGATGGTACTTCTTTTGATTGCGGTATGCTCGTCCGCCGTATTTGCGAACGGCAGCAAACAGCAAGGCGGAACGAGGCCGGACAGCATGGTAAATCCGGGCGAAACTGTCGGTTTTGAGGAATTCCCGCTTGGGGATGACCTTGAGCGTGGCCCTCTCAATGTCGCGGGCGTGTATTTTCAGCCTGTGGATATGCTGCCCGCCGGAGCGGGACTTCCCGCGTCCCAGTCGGATATGCACCTTGAGGCGGATATTTCCGCGCTGGAAAATGATTTGGGCTACGGCGTAGGCGATTTTGTTCCGAATTTGACGGTTAAGTACGAGATCATTAAATCCACCGGAGAAAAAGTCGAGGGTACGTTTATGCCGATGAACGCCAGCGACGGCCCGCATTACGGCGCAAACGTTAAATTGCCCGGCAACGGCGGACCCGGCCAGTACACGGTACGGTTCTTTATCCAGAATCCGGAATCGCAAGGTTATGTCCTTCATGTGGATAAAACGACAGGCGTTCCGGGCAGATTTTGGACTACGCCTTTAGTGGCGGAGTGGGTTGTAGACTACGCCGGTCCGGCATGGTAGACATATACTGAAAAATGACGGCCTGTTACGAGGATTAATGCGAGTAAGGCATCCGCGTTAATCCTCGCAATTTCCGGCTTCGTTAATCGTATCCCAAAACTTTAGTTTTGGGAATTTTTTTGTTTTTAGCGATTTTTTGAGTAAAAAAACTATGGAGTTTTATGCTTAGATACCTATATCAGGTGGTCGAAAATTTATTAACAACCGGCATACTGACGGCGCTGCTCTTTGCCGTGATAGACAAAACGGACGGCGCGGGACGCGCGAAGCGGTTCGCCCTTTGGGGCTGCGCTGCCGGCGCTGCTGCGGCTTTTGTCCTTGCCGTACTGCGCCGGACTACCGCCCTCATTAACAGGGGCTTCTTTAATACTTGGATTCTGTCGTTCGCAATCCTATTCGGTATCGTTTTTCTCTTTTTTTTATGGAAAGCGCCTCAAAATTTTACGCGAAAAATGCCGCGTAAGCCGTTGCTTGCGCTTTCAATTTCCGAGCTTGTGCGGCCTCTGCTATTGGCGGCTTTGTTGTTCTACGCGATGCCCGTGATTTTTTTGTATCCTGCCGAATTTGCCCTGCCGGGAGAAAGTATATTCAGCACCGCTTCTCTATTCAAACTGATAGGTTTTATCGCGGGGCTTTTAGTGGTAATTCTAAGCTCCTCCGCGTTGTATCAGACAGCTAAAGTCTTGTCCGCTAAGGCTCTTAAAATATTGATAAGCGCGGCGCTTGTTCTGACAATGTTTAATCAGGCTGTCGTTATTGCCCAGTTCTTGCTGGCGCGGCGTATTATTCCGATGGCGCGCTGGTTTTTTGCTTTTATCATCGCGGCGGTGGATAGCGATTTTATTTTTTTCTATCTGACTATGGCGATAGCCTTGTGCGCCCCTTTGATGGCGTTCATTTCCGGCTTAAAGCCGCCTGAAGGCGCGAAAAATCCGGCTGAACGGCGTAAAACTCTGGCCGCGTTAAGGTCAAAGCGCCGCTGGTGCGCTGTCGTGGCGGTGGGTTTTGCCGTTTCTACGCTGTCCGTTACGGTAGTTAAAGATTATACGGAGCGCGGCGTTGAACTTTCTCCGGCGGAGCCTATGAATATAGTTGGCGATGAGATAATTATACCAATCACTCAGGTGGAAGACGGCCATCTTCATCGTTTTGTGTTTACGGCATCGGACAATACTGACGTGCGTTTTATCGTCATCAAGAAAAACGCGGTCTCTTATGGCGTGGGGCTTGACGCCTGCGATATTTGCGGCCCCACAGGTTACTATGAGCGAAAGAACGAGGTTATTTGCCGCCTGTGCGATGTTGTAATGAATATTTCAACGATAGGGTTTAAGGGCGGCTGTAACCCCGTGCCGCTGGCCTATTCACTGCGGGAAGGTTCTATTGTGATAGAAACCATCAATCTGGAAAACGAGAAAAACAGGTTCAAATAGGAGGGGTGTAATATGTTTTGGAGGATGGTGCGTGGCGCTCTTTTTAGACAAAAAGGAAAGATGTTGATGGTCGCTTTTACCGTTGCGCTGGGCGCGTCTTTGGCAACGGCCATGTTGAACGTGATGCTAGATGTCGGTGATAAGGTGAATCAGGAACTGAAAACTTACGGGGCTAACATAAATGTCCTTCCGCGAGGAGCGTCGCTGCTGGACGAACTTTACGGCGTAAACGAAGGTTCCGGAGTGTCGGACAAGTATTTGAAAGAAGCGGAACTGGGGAACATTAAAACGATTTTTTGGGCTTTTAATATTGTGGATTTTACGCCTTATTTGAACGCGCGCGCCCGCGTCGTTTTACCTGCCGGCGTGGATGTTCCTGCCGGGGCGCGGCTTGTGGGCGCGTGGTTTAACCGCCGTCTTGAACTTCCTACCGGAGAAACTATGGACACCGGTATGAAAAATCTTAAAAACTGGTGGGATATTAGGGGTCGTTGGCTGAACGATGACGATACAAGCGGCGTTATGGCGGGGGAGGCTGCCGCGAAAAAATACGGCCTTGAACTTGGGGATACTGTAGTTTTCCAAACCAATGCTTTCCAAAACGGGCAAGCCGCGGCGCGGGAGGGGAGTTTCACTGTGGAAGGTATATTCAGCGCCGGAGGCGATGAGGATGAGTGTTTCTACCTGCCGCTTGCGAGCGTTCAAGCCTTGTCGGATAAACCCGGCATGGTAAACCGTGTCGAGGTGAGCGCCCTTACAACACCGGACAACGAACTTTCCCGCAGGGCGGCGCAAGATCCTAACGCTTTGTCTATAAAAGAATGGGAAACATGGTACTGTACCGCCTATGTGAGCGCTATTTGTTATCAAATAGACGAGGTTATAACGGACGCGGTTTCTAAACCGGTGCGTCAGGTGGCGGAGTCTGAGGGAGCGATACTTGAAAAAACCCAGCTTCTTATGCTGTTGATTACTATTTTAAGTCTCGCCGGTTCCGCTTTAGGTATTTCCAATCTTGTAACCGCCAGCGTGATGGAGCGTTCCACCGAAATTGGTCTGCTTAAGGCGGTGGGCGCTTACGACGGGTCTATTTCTATTTTGGTTTTGGCGGAGCTTTTCATTACCGGAATTGTGGGAGGTACGGCGGGTTATTTTGCCGGGCTTGGTTTTGCTCAAATTATCGGACGCTCGGTTTTTGGTTCCGCCATTGATATTAAGCCTATGGTTATTCCCATTGTGGCATCTCTTGTGTTTTTGGTGATGATGGCGGGTAGTATTCCTTCAATTCGTCTGCTTCTTTCGCTTCGTCCGGCAGAGGTGCTGCATGGCAGGTGAAATGCTTAAACAGCGGTTTTATATCAAAATGGTGGTAAGCGCCTTGATGCGCCGCCGCTCGCGTATGATTGTGGCGCTGTTGGCCGTGGCTATAGGCGCTACTATTCTTTCGGGTTTGATAACTATTTATTACGATATTCCCCGTCAGATGGGGCGGGAGTTTCGTTCTTACGGTACGAATTTTGTTATTGTTCCTTCCGGTAACGCCGCCACTATTGATGCCTCCGTCGCCAATGCGGTTTTGGATTATATCCCGCAGGATATTCTTACCGGAGCCGCGCCGTACCGGTATCGTATGGTGAAGGTGAACGAACAGCCTTTCATGGTTGCCGGAACCGTGCTTGACGGGGCGCGTAAAACTAGTCCTTACTGGTTTGTATTGGGGCGCTGGCCGGAAAATTCCGGCGAGGCATTGATAGGGCAGGCGGTTGCGGACACGATTCGTTTGTCTCCGGGCAGTATTTTTACAATTACAGGTACGGGTCCGGCGGGCGAGGCGTTTAGCCGCGATTTTACCGTTTCAGGCGTTATGCAGTCAGGCGGTACTGAAGAGGCTTTTATTTTTATGTCTCTCCCCGATATGGAGGCTATGCTTGGAGACGGCGGTAAAATTGACGTGCTTGAATGTAGTATATCCGCACCCGCCGAAGAGCTGGAGTCGCTTTCGCAGGCTATAAGCGCGGAATTTGAAGATATTAGTCCTCGTCTTGTTAAGCGTCTTACCGAGTCGGAGGGCGCGGTTCTTACTAAGTTGCAGGCTCTTGTTTACCTCGTAACGGTGATTGTTCTGTTGCTGATTATGATTTGTGTGGCTACTACGATGATGGCGGTGGTTGCGGAAAGGCGGCGCGAGATTGGTCTGCGTAAGGCTTTGGGCGCGGCTAACGGGGATCTCGCCGCCGAGTTTTTGGGTGAGGGCGCTTTTATAGGCGCTTTTGGCGGTCTTTTGGGCGCTGTTTTTGGTTTTGTATTCGCTCAGGGAGTCGCGTTAAGCGTTTTTAATCGTCCTGTGAATTTTTTACCGCTGCTGGTTCCGCTTACTGTTTTTGCTTCAGTGCTGATTACCTGCGTCGCCTGCATCATTCCGGTTCGAAGCGCGGTGGATGTTGACCCCGCCGTTGTTTTACGCGGCGAATGATTTTTTTACATTAATCCGCATCAACCCCCCCCCCCCCACGTTGTTTGTGTAAACGTTTACGGGAGGGGTTGGGGGGGGGGGGGGTGAAAAAAGCGCAAGGGATAGAAGCGGT
>JAITDS010000105.1 GCA_031282435.1 Spirochaetaceae bacterium | reverse complement strand
AGCGAGCATCCGCACGCCGCGCAGAATCCTGAAAAAATTGATTTTTAGAGGTGTTTTGTGGTTAGAAATCTTGGTATCGGAACAGGCAGAAGAAAAACTTCCGTAGCGCGCGTTTATGTGCGCGAGGGCGGCGGAAATGTTACCGTAAACGGAAGGGGTTTGAACGAATATTTTTCACAGAGCGAGCATTCTAATATCGTAAAAGCGCCGCTCATGGTGATCGCCGGCGAAAATAAATTCGATGTGCTGATCAATGTGTACGGCGGCGGTATAAACGGTCAGGCCGGCGCGTGCCGGCATGGCCTCGCCCGCGCTCTATGCCATGTCGACGAGGCTAACTATGCCAGTCTGCGCAGCAACGGTTTCCTGACCCGCGACAGTCGTATGGTTGAGCGCAAAAAATACGGTCAGGCAGGCGCCCGCAGGCGCTTCCAGTTCTCCAAACGCTAGAACGGGGAGCGCTGTTGGCGCGGAGAGCGCTCTGAAAGTTGCGTATGCATGAGGTATACGTTGAGAATTGCGAGCGGTACGGCCTGTGAGCGCTCTGAAAGCTGCGGATGCTATAAGGTAAGTTGAGAATCGCGGGCGGTACGGCCCGTGAGTATTCTGAAAGCTAAGGATGCTATAAGGTATATATTGAGAATTGCGGGTGGTACGGCCTGCTAAATGAAAATCGCGGACACAGTGAGGTCTATGGGATAGGGCGCGATTGAGGATTGAAGACACAAAAATTTTAACCGGCGGACAGGCCGCTCTGCGCGATGCCGTCCGGCTTGTAGCCCGCGCCGAACAGTGCGGCGCGGGGCTTTCTTTAAAACTTCAAAAAAAAGGATATGGCAAGGCCGATGTAAAAGCGGCTGTCGAAACATTGATTGAAGCGGGGATGGTGGACGATCTCCGTTACGCCTGCCTGTGGATAGAGTCCCGAATTAAACATGGCGCGGCTTCCCCGCGCCGGCTTCTTTACGGCCTTTGCGGAAAAGGGCTGGATCGTAGTACGGCGGAGACGGCGCTGAAAAAGACTCTTGACATAGACAGGGAACTTACCCTTTTGCGAAATTTCTCCGAAAAACATACAGGTGGTAAAAATTTTAAGGAGAATCTCCGCTTTGAAGGCTTTAGCGCTGAGGCTTTGGAGCGTATGAGAGATGAATGATGATTTGTGGGAAAAAACATTATGAGCGTTGTCGCTTTTCACGCGGCTGTACACGGGCGGGTTCAGCATGTGGGATTTAGGTATTTTGCGCGCGCCGAAGCGGAACGCCTTGGGATTTGCGGATGGATTCGCAATAATCCGGGTGGAGAAGTGGAAATTCATGCTGAAGGTGAGGCTGAAAATTTGAAAGAATTCATTTCTTGGCTCCGTAAAGGCCCGCCGCAAAGCGTAGTTATCAGCGTTGACATAGACTGGCGTGAACCGTACGGAACTTACAAAGGTTTCATGGTAGACTATGGATGAAATGTAAGCCGCTGTTAGTATTATGTATATTCTTTTTTGTCCACAGCTCCGTTTATTCATGGGATCTTACTCTTTCGGGAGGCGTTGATTACGCTTCATACCCCAAAGACGGTAATGATGTTAGCGATATATTTAAACCGGAATTGCAACCCATCTATTCCGCTGAATTCAACGGTGATTTCGGGGTTGAGCATAATTACAGTATCGGCCTGCGCTACGATCCGGTCTGGCGTGAAACGTTTTCAGGCGGTATAGGCTATCATTTGGGAATCGTTGATATAGGACTGGGATTTTTTTTGTGTGATTTCTTCTCAGGTTTCACGTCAATTGATACTGGTTTCTCAGGACACGCCGGTTTTGAATTCCCTGGCATCTTTTTTATAAACGCCGGCGCTTCGGTAAGTATGGGCGATTTCGAAATCCCAGCCCGTAAACGATTCAATGCCGAAGCCGGTTTTTGGCTCCCTCATATATTTATTACTTTTGATTTTGAAATAAAAGAGTTTATTGACAATGATGATAAGACTTTGGATCGTACTACCAGCACAAGGTATAGCGGCTCTATGGAGTTTTTTTCAAAAAACGTTCCATACCGTATTCGCTTTGAGGCAGGTATGCAAAACCTTGAGCGTTCTATAACGGGTAGCGCCCAGTCGAAAGATGTGTCTGCCAATCACTATTTTGCCGGAGCGCGCTTTTATGCGGAGGCCGGAAAGATTTTCGCATGGTTTGCCGAAGCCGAAGTGCTATTCGCCGCGTCCAAAAAGGAAAGTAGCGGCGCGGCTATGCCGTACCGCGCTGGAGTCGGCATCATTTTTTCCTACCCGGAAAAATAGCCCTTTACGGGAGGCTGCGGGGGCGCTATGATTACCGGCATGAAAGGTATAATTCTTGCGGGCGGGGCTGGTACGCGCCTCTTTCCCGTAACAAAGTCGGTGTCCAAGCAGATACTGCCGTTATACGACAAGCCGATGATATATTACCCGTTGTCTGTGCTGATGCTTGCCGGAATACGGGAAATACTCATTATCTCGACGCGGCGCGACATAGGCTTGTTTCAGAATCTGTTTGAAAACGGGGATTGGCTCGGAATGAGGTTTGATTACGCGGCGCAGGAAACGCCACGAGGGCTCGCCGACGCGTTCATAGTAGGGCGGAATTTTGTCGGGAACGATACGTGCGCGCTCGTGCTGGGCGACAATGTTTTTTACGGGCAAGGTTTTGGCCCGGCGCTGAAAAAAGCCGCCTCAAAGACGGAATCTTCTGGCGGTGCCGTGATTTTCGCGTACTATGTAAAAGACCCCCGCGATTTTGGGGTTGTCGAATTTGACAGCGATGGACACGCGCTTTCAATTGAAGAAAAACCGGCCGCTCCAAAATCACATTACGTTGTCCCCGGCCTGTACTTCTACGACAACGATGTGCTGGAAATAGCAAAGAATGTAAGGCCTTCCCCGCGCGGCGAGATCGAAATAACATCGGTAAACATCGCGTACCTTGAGGCAAAAAAACTTTCAGTCGAGCTTTTGGGGCGCGGCATGGCATGGCTCGATACCGGAACGCACGAAGGACTCTTGGAAGCGGCCAATTTTATCGCGACAATTCAAAAAAGGCAGGGGCTATACGTCTCGTGCATTGAGGAAATCGCGTACCGCAACGGCTGGATAAGCTCAGAACAACTGCTAGGCCTTGCCATGCAGCACAGAACGGAGTATGGCGAATACCTTGCCTTCATTGCCGGCGAGAGCGTTACGGGGTCTTAAAGGCGGCTCCCGAAGCCGCGCCCTTTGGCGAGGGGCAGCGAAAGCCCGGAGCGAGGGCGCGGCACAACGCGCAGTGGCCGTGGCAACTGCGCTTCTTTAGGGATTGTTTATAAATACTAATGCGAATCAAGGGTTGAAATAAAGGCAAACGGCACAAAAAAATATAGAAGGTGATCCAAAAAGTATGATTGACACATACGGACACCTAGTCAAAGTGTGCTAACTCATTGTAGCATAAGGAAATGCGTTCCTTGGACTTGAACCGTTTTTCTCCCATCATACTTTTTGAATCACCTTCAAAATATAAGCTTAATGAACTATGCGAAAAGACATTAAACTAATAGAACTTTATTGTACCGTCTGCCGTTATTATGATAACCTGTTAGCCGCCCAAGCTCAACGGATGAGTAATAACTATCACCCTGTTTTTACTGACGCCGAATGCCTGACCATATACCTGTTTGGACTGTCCCACCCCTTGTTTACCGTTAAGGCTATCTATAATTTTATTCGCAGTGGGGTCTAATACCCCGCCGCTTGCGGCGGTTAGGATCGGCAACGCCAACAAAAAATGGTAGTAGACCCCATAATTAAATAATTTCCTTACAGAACGAACCACGTAAATAATTTCAACGCCTACAAGATACCTCGCCGCGCAAGCGCGCGCTTGCCGTGAGGTGGTTCATTATTGAACCTGTTTTAAGCCCGCTATTGTTGAGACTTGTATAAACACTGTCTATTTTCCAGCCTGAAAATATCTTTTTTGCTTTTTGCGGTTCTTTCGGTATTGAGGCCGGTTTGTATGTTACTGAAATTCCAATAATTTGGTATTCCGGCCCGGCCGTGCTTGGCGGTGTAACGTCATCAGGAATTAATGCGTTTAGAAGGGGAGTTTGAGAATTTTGGTCGTCCGGTATCCCCCCCCCCCCCGCTTTCATTATTTTCCGTCCAGTTGGGGCCGTATCCGTAAGGGTCTTCGACAAAGTTATATTCGGATAATCCATGAGTTGTAAGCCATACCTCTTCGTTTATTCCTTCATCGCTAAATTGAAGCACCGGGGAATATCCGGTTTTAAGATATCCCAAATCGACGCGTTGTGAGGTCTGGTCGCTACCGGGCGCGTTAAATAACGCAAAAACACCCTTTGTTGTAACAGGCGTATCGGACGACTGTATAAGGTCGCCTATATCCGTACCGCCGCCGCAAGACGCGGCTAAACATAAAACAGCCGCAAACGACACCGCGCTTAAAAATCTCAGAACCTGTGTTCAAAAACGTTTAAGTAAGGTATGGAAATGCGAAATCATAAACATATTTTCCTCATGCTCTGTTTTAATTTCATAATCCTTTGAACTGAAACGGTAGGAGATTGCCCGGTGCTGAAAGCGCGTTGGCTTGCGCAAGGGATAGCAGCGGTATGAAAACGCTTTCAGCGTTTTCATAATAGCGGATAGCCCGGTCGCCGCATAGCGGCGATGCGCCCAAATTCTAATTACCCCCCCCCCCCCCTTACTCGTTAGCCAAGTCCATTTTTGTTGTAAAGGGCAAAGCAGGGAAGCGGCTGGCCGCCTAACCGGAGGCCGATTGCCCGTAAGTTTCTTCGTCCGGCAGTTTGGGAGCGGAGGGAACGGTGATATTTATAAAGAAACGCCGTTCCGCGGATACGCCGCGCTGCTCTATCGCGCCGCCGGACGATACGGAGACCGCTTCTACCCGCCAAACAAGAGCGCCCGTGTCGAGAAGCGAAAGGTCGGAAATTGCATAAGCGGGCGTCCTAAGCGGAGACGTGCTGACGATAGGACGTGTTTCTCCCTCGCGGTACAGACTAAAAATATAAGCGTTTGCGCCCGGTGTCGCGTTCCAAGAGAAACTTATGCTGCGATTAACGCGCAGTTCCTCCGCGCCAAAATTGTAACCCGCCGCCGGAGAGCGCAGGACGGGCGCCGGCAGAAGCGGCGCGGGCAGTATACGGAAATTTGACGGAAGTTCAGGACTTATATCAAAGCCCCCGGTGGTTTCCGCCTGAACCGTCCATGTGTAAGAGCCGGCGGGAAGCGGCGGCAGAGCCAGCGTTCTGCCCGGATTCTGCTGTTCAAACACAAGATTACCGTCACGCTCAACCAGCAAACGGGAGTTCAACAATGCCTCGCCGGAATTCCAGTTTAACATGACCTGCCCCCGCAGAGCGCTCAAACCGTCAATTTCAGCGCCGGAAGGAGGACTTTCAAGCGTTATTCGCCTTGCCTGCATAACCGTAAAACGCCGGACGGCGGTTTCTATCTCTCTGTCGTTGACAACGCTTTTAACGCGCCAAAAATAATCCCCTTCCACAGGACGGCCAAGCCTTCGCCCCAGTTGTAGCGCCGTTTCCGTTGTGGTTTCGTCAACTAAAAGCGTTGAAAAAGACCTGTCGCGGGAAAATTGTATGTTGAACGGGGAAGCAAGATTACTGTTCCACTGGAAACGAACATCCTCAAGACGAGTATCGTTTACACTGTAGTTGTCGGGAGGGAATACGCTTTCAAACGTGATTACATTTTCGGCGGCGTTAAAATAACGCGCCGCGGAATACGGGGACGCTCTACCGCCGCCGTCCTCGAAATTTACCCTCCAAAAGTACAATCCGCTTTTTAGAGAGGTTACAGAGGTATCCAGAAAATAACTGTTTTCAGCAAGCGTTTTTACAATAAGCGGATTCTGAAAATCAAGATTGTCCGCGATTTCGATTGTGTAGCGGGCCGCGTCATTTTCATTTCTCCATGAAAACAGTATGTTTTTTGCGTCATTACCAATGCTTACAAACGCCGCATCCTCCGGCATAGTCAAAGTTGGCGGCGCGAAATCCGTTCCGGCGCGGACAATCGTAAACATGGCTGTTACGGAAGACGCGGCGGCGTTTACCGCGCCGGATGCCGCTCCTTCCCAGTTTGGCGGGTACAACGCTCTAATCTGCCAGTACCATACCCCGTCTCCAAATCCGTCATAAGTGTACGAGTCGCCTTTCAATTGCGTTTGAAGCACAGGATTTTGAAACTGCGGATTGGCGGCGGCTTGCAGCAAGTATAGTTCAGCGTTTTCATCCGGCGACCATTGAAAGCGCACGGTGGGCAGGGCGGAGCGGTAGCTTATTACGCTGTCCGCCGCCGGCGCTATGAGTTCCGGCGTTTTGGCTGAAATTATTGACAATTTATTTGCGATGAATAATTCCGGCGCTTCCGCCTCCGCGCTGCTTGAGTTGACGGCGAAGGCGCGCCACCAGTAAACGCCCGGCCTTAATCTGACCGTCTGTCTTAAGGAACCGCGGACATCGGCGGATTCAATAATATTGGCAAAACGTTGATCTATGGCTATTTGGAAGCGGACAAAATCGTTTGCGGCAAAATTCGAGGTGTTCCATGAAAAATTGACGGCGCTTTCCTCGTTATTTGTAATATAATATGAGGACGGGGCGGGCGTAAGCAAAGATACCGCGGCGGCGGCGACAGTATTTCCTTCGGCATCCATGGCAAGCGCCGAACCCGCGCCGACTTCTATGCTGCCTTCCGTTGTAACGATGTTTGCCGAACCTTTTACAACCTGCAAACCCGCGCCGCCGCCGGTGCCGACGGCGGCGGCATTGGCGCTTACAACGGAATCCGCGCTTATATCAATTTCAGTACCCGATGAGACAAGCACTAGTTTAGTTCCGTTATTACCGGCGTCAATGTTCACGGCTCCGCCGGATAATTCAATTCGTTTAATGCCGCCGGTATCGAATACCCGCACCAACGTATTTTCACCTATGTCTAATGACGCGTCGCTGCTTGTGAAAGAAATTGTAGCCTCCGCCAAATCGGAGGTGTGTATCACGTCGCCGGAATAAATCGGCGATTCCTGCTTCAACAAGTCCCATACAACGCGGTCGCCAAAACGCCGCTGCGCCGTTTTTTGTTTAAAGCTGATAATCGCTATGGGCGTTTCATTTTGCTTGGTAAGGGTAGCGTTTAAGTCGCGCCAGAACAGGATAAACGCAAACACCGCGCCGCCAACGCAGAATAACGTAACGATTATATCTGTAACGCGCCGCCGCGTTCCGCTGTCTGCAACGGCATCCTTTTTTACTTTTTTATCTTTTTTAACTGTTTTTTCAAGCCGCTTTTTTATAAACGGTGCTTTTGCTAAAGGCGCTTTTGTTTTAGACACCGGCGCCTCACGCGCCGTATTAGGCATCGCTTTATTCGCCGCTTTAGGCATTGCCGCTTTCGCCGGTAAGTTTTTTTCAAGAGGCGACATTGTATTTTTTCTCTTCATCGTCAAGATTCAAGCCGCTTAAATCCGGCGTCGGCAGTCCCAGTAATTTTCTAAGCTCGTCAATATTTCGCGGCCCCTTGGGGCCTACACATTTCCCGCATATTTCCATATCCGTTTTGGGGACTTTTTTTAGATCGGCAAGTAGGCGTTCCCCTTCCTCGCCGTTTTTCATGTTTATAACGGCAAAAATTTTAACTTGCTTGCCGTCTTCGGTAACCGTACTCATTTCTTCCGCTATGATATGGTCTTTAACAAGATTCCATGTATACCCGGTTATAAGTATGTCCGTGCTGAAAGGTTTATTAAATGTTTCGGCGCGGTCCGCAAAGCTGACGGCTTTCCCTATCACGGTAAAAACAACACGCTCGTCCGAGCCAATCTGCCCCGCCACTACGGAACCGCTGTTAAGGCCGCAGCCTATATTGATAACCGGATTCTTTACGCCTCCGCGGTTTTTGTTAAAACACCGCAGGGCGGCCCGCATCATCAGAGCGGCGCGTACTCCGCAAAGAGCGTCCGCCGCCGCGCTGCCCGCGCTCTCCACCGCTCCCCAGTGCGCCATAATCGCGTCCCCGATAAATTTGTCTATCGTGCCGCCCGTTAGAATTATGCAGGAAACCATGCGTTCCATGTAATCGTTCAGGAACCTTACAACTTCGGAAGGCGCGAGCTTTTCCGATATGGCGGTAAACGAGCGTATGTCCGAAAAAAATATTGTCGCGTTCCGGTATGTGCCGCCTGTCGTTAAGCGTCCTTCACGCGCCAAATTTGCCAGATGTTTGTTCGTAAACGCCTCAAAATTGAGTAAAATGTTGCTCATGCTTTGAACACTTGCCGTTAAGATGCCGGTCTCGTCCATGCTTTTTGATTTCAGATTGATGTGATAGTCGCCCCGCGCTATACGTTCAGCGGCGGTTTTTAATTCCTCAATGGGACGGCTTATGCTTTTTGAAAAAAACCAAAAAACCAGCACGGCAAGAAACCATACTCCGAATGAAAAATAAATGTTGCGTTTTGTGGTTAAATTGATTCCTTCAAACACGACGTCCGCGCTTATAAATGAAACAACGATTATATTCTCACGCGGCAGCTTCTGCGACACTCCAAAAAAATCATATCCTTCTTTATTTTTAAATCGTTTTTCAAAAACAACATTTGGAGAGGCAATACATTCAGAGATGAACGGATTGTCTTTCATATCCGCGCCGTTCCTTATCATGTCCTGGTCAGGGTGAACCAGTACGTCACCCAAATAATTTACGACAAAGGTTGAATTCGTGCCGGTGCCGAAAGCATCCGTGATAGATTCCGATGAAAATAAAATTAATACGCTGCTGAAATCCCGCGCCGGAAGGCTCATCGCAAGCAGCGGGATGCCGTTAAAAGACGGGGCGGCGTTAATTATTATTGTTTCGCCTATCAACGAGCGGTTTAACGCTTGAAATTCAGTTTCCAGGAATTTGTTGAGCATTTCCTCCGATAAGGCGTTTAATAGAAAAAAGCGCTCGTTTATCGCGCGGAAAAGGCTTAAATTGCCTGTTTCCCCGCGGTTCATTATCACGGCAATGTCGGGATTTTGTGAAAAAAATAATTCTATTATTTGTTCTGCCGGGACGCTGTTTCGCATTTCTTGATTAAACGATGTGTTTTCCATAAGAAACAGACTGTTCGACCTTATCAACGACAGTTTGTCTTCCACCGTGATAGAGGACATATTATTTATGCTTTTGTTGTTGGAAAGCGCGGTTTTTTCAATGTTGCTGCTTACGAAAAAGGCTACAAGAAATATTATAAGACCAAGCGATAGAAAAAATACCGCGGTAATAATGATTACAAGTTTTGCGCCAATAGGCAATGTAATTTTTACCACCAGTAGGTCTCCTGCTCCGCCTTGCGGCAAAACGGGCAATCCGTTTAAATCCGCGTACTTTTTAATTCATCAAATATCCGCGTAATTCGCGGAACCCTTACGCGGATATTCGCGCAACTCGCGGACGCTATTCACGGATACCCCCCTCACCCGCCTTGAAAAAATACTTTTATATACGCGAATAGTTCGGCGCTTCGCGTGTTATCTGAACGTCGTGAGCATGGCTTTCGCGGAATCCCGCCGCCGTAATTTTTGTAAATTTTCTATACTGTTTTAATTCGTCAATGGTTTTACAGCCGCAGTAGCCCATGCCTTTACGAAGTCCGGCGACAAGCTGGCGTAAAAACACGCATAACTCGCCTTTGTACGGGACGCGGCCTTCTATGCCTTCCGGACTGGGGTCTTCGTCTTTCGATATTTGGTAACGGTCGCCGCCGCCTTTTTTGATGGCCTCAAGACTACCCATGCCCCGGTATTCTTTGTAGACGCGGCCGTCATAGATGATTTCACTGCCGGGCGCTTCTTTAAGGCCGGCAAACAAACTGCCTATCATCACCGCGTCCGCGCCCGCCCCTATAGCCTTTGTTATATCGCCTGAAAATTTAATGCCGCCGTCCGCTATTACGGGGATCTTGTGTTTGGCCGCTTCTTCGGCGCAGTCCATAACGGCGGTAAACTGCGGCACACCCACTCCGGCCACTATGCGGGTAGTGCATATAGAACCCGGCCCCATACCCACTTTTATCGCGTCGCTTCCGGCGTCAATCAGACGGCGCGTACCTTCTTTCGTTACTACATTGCCGCTGATTACAGGTATGTCAAACTTCTTTTTTATCATTTTGACAGCTTGAATCACGTTTTTTGTGTCGCCGTGCGCGGTATCGACCACCACAAAGTCGGCGTGCGCGTTTTTCAACAGTGGTATTCGTATCTCATAATCCAGCGGGGAAATTGCCGCTCCGGTTATTAGCCTGCCGGTGCCGTCTATAGCGGCAAACGGGTACATGGCGTGTTTTTCCATGTCTTTAACTGTAATGAGTCCGGTTAGGCGGTTCTCGTTATCTACAACAGGAAGTTTTTCTATACGGTTCTTATCGAATTTTTTACGGGCGCTGTCGTGGGAGGGGATACCTTGCTCTGTAATAAGGTCCCGCGTCATAACGTCATATACCGGCAGTTCGTCATCACCGCAAAATCTTAGATCGCGGCTCGTTATTATGCCTACAAGCCGTCTGTCATCATCCAAAACAGGCATTCCGGACACATTGCAACGGCGCATTATGTCTTTAACATCGCCGACTTTCGCGCTTTTATCAATGGTAACGGGCGTTTCTATTACCCAGTTAAGGTAGCGTTTAACGGAAGCAACCTGCCGTGCCTGTTCTTCGGGGCTTAGGTTATGATGAATAACGCCCGCGCCGCCTTCAAGCGCTATCGCTATCGCCAATTTTTCTTCCGTTACGGTGTCCATCGCGGCGGAAATTACCGGCACGTTTAGTTCTATTCCGGCGCAAAGCCGCGTCCGTACGTCGCAATCCCTCGGCAAAATCTCTGAATACCCCGGCTGCAACAATACGTCATCATAAGAATACGCTTCTACAAACATAGAAAGACTATATAGACTTATTTAATTTTTATCAATCCCCCGCCCGCCAGCGGGTTTCCTCCTTTGCCTTTTACAAGGAAAGGGGCCTTGGCTACCGAAGTCTGCTGCTCATACTTAACGCATGAGCGCGTTGACTTTAGCCCCCACCAGCCCGCCAGCGGGCGGGGCGGCCAGCCGCTTTCCTCCTTTGCCTTTTACAACACAAGGGGCATTGGCTTACGGGAAAGCCGATTAATTCGCGCACACGGATGTTAAAAGGGGGGCGCTGTTTCCGGCATGGCGGCGCAAATCATAAACTAAATTGTTGGAGTTTCGCAAAAGCAGGGCGTAGCCCTGCGACCGAAACTCCATAAGCAAGCGCGTAAGCGCTTGCGGTATGCGCCCCCCTGTCTTCATACCGCGCCGCCCGTAAGCCGGCCACCCGCCACTTTACTGCCCCGCCTTTAGTTTGAAAAAGGCGTTATCTCCCGAAGTCTGCCGCCGCCCGCAACGGTATGTCCCCCGCTTTCCTGATTTCTTAATCCGTGTAATTCCGTGTAATCCGCGGATTCTTTAATTTCCCGATGATTTTAAGATTTTCGAGCGCGCTCAACTAAAAGACGTATTTTTTCGCGGTCTTTGAAGCCGCCGCTCTCTACCCCGCTTGATACGTCAACGCAATACGGTTTTAATAGAACGGCATCGCCAATATTATCTTTATCTACGCCACCGGCAAGAAATACCCGCCGCATTGTTTCGACGGATAAACGGCTTAACAAATTCCAATCAAAACGTATCCCCGACCCGCTTCCGGAGTCAAATAAAAGAAAATCCGCGGCGGCAGCCGCTAAATCCGTTTGAGGCGCTTTTGAGCCAATTCGCATAGCTTTTATAACCGGTATACCGTATGCCTTGACTTTCGCTATATAAGTGTCGTCCTCTTCACCATGCAGTTGGGCAATGCTAATTATACCCTCAAAGTACAACTCTTTGATTACGCCTATAGCCTCATTCACGAATACCCCTACCGGAATAATTTTAGGCTTTAGCATAGAACGGAGCTTCCGCGCGGTATCAAAATCAACCCGTCTTTTACTTTTAGCAAAAACAAAACCCGCATAGTCCGGCTCCGCTTCGTTCACATAAACGGCGTCTTCTTCGCGGAATAGCCCGCATATCTTAATTTTCATTTTTGATAACGCCCTATATTGCCAAAATAAAATGTCATTGACAAGCATACTCAGGTTAAAATATACTATAGTGTATAAGGCATCTTGTTTGCGCTTTTCTTGAAAGTCTCGCAAAATACATGATTATTTTGCGTTTTTGGCGGAAGTTGTTCGGTGGCTTTAGATTTTCGAATGACTGTAATTTGGATAAATGAGGAATTTTCTATGCGGAAAATTAAGAGTTTATGTGTTGCTTTAACATTTGCGGTAGCTTTTATAGGGTTTAACTCCTGTGAGGTTGACGTTCAAGAACTATTCGATACGTCAGAATATTATAAAACGTTGGCGAATATGACACTGGAAGGGGTCGGTAATGAGGCTGGCAGCCTAACCGGAATTATTAGTGATAGTTTGGTTTTTCCGCTAACCGGCGGCGAGGATAGCAAGCCGGAGGGAAGCGGCATCAAATATTCCTCTCCTCAAGTTCCGAGGGCATCTATAGTATTTGGATTATATGACTATGACCTTTACCTTCCCGTGCAGGACTTAGTGAAAATAGACCCGGCTACCACCACCACCGTACAAGTTAAGGTTGAGGGGGCTTGTATGGACCCCGTTACCGGTGAGAGGTTTTTTTCAGACAGCTTTAAAACCATTGAGGTTGGGCCGGGTTTATGGAATACGGATAATATAAAAACATTGCATAGTATAGCGGGCAGTCTTACAAACATTGGCGGCGGCGGCACTATAAACGCTTCCGAGGTTGAGATAGGGGCCGGCAGTGTGGGTACGCTTACTTGGGGCGCTTCGGAGGCCGCTTATATAGTGATTAATAGTGGTGGTACTCTTGGCGGAAACCTTACGGCAGTCGATACGGGTACCGCTACATCCTTCGCCGCACCCGGCTCTTTTTCTTTATGCACGTTTGAGGGCGGCACCCTCGGTATTAAGGATGCCGGATCCGGCAGCACGGAAACTGCTACTGGTACACCATTGTTAGTAACTTTCGCTGGAAGTAATAAAACTACAATCTCTCAAACGTCACAGTACGGACCAATAAAATATGAGCTTCCTGAGTTCGGTGTTTTAGTTACCGTGTACCGGGACTCGCCGGTAACGCCAGAGGAAGATGTACAGGTGGACAATGATAATGAAAGTGGTGGAGAAGTCCAGCAACCGTGAGGAGCGGGATAGTAAGATAGAGAATTAAACGGCGGCGCGCTTGAGGTTGTACGCTATTGAATCTACAAGCGCAAGGCTGCTTGCCGCTATTATGTCGGCGGAAACCCCTACGGTTGTCCATGATGAAACACCGTCCGTCGACTCTATAAGGACGCGCACCTTCGCGGCTGTCGCGGCTTTGCCGTCTATTACTCTCACCTTGTAATCCGTAAGGCGCATCTTTTTAAGACGGGGATAAAAACCCGTCAGACTGCGCCGCAGAGCCTCGTCCAGCGCATTAACAGGGCCGTCCCCTTCCGCGGCGGCCATTTCATACTGTCCGTTTACAAGAACCTTTACCCATGCGTGGCAGCACTCCATAAGTTTGCCCGCCGGATATTCACTCTGCACCCTAAACGCGATAAGGTCAAAAAAACTTTTATATAAACCTAGCTCTTTGCATACAAGGATTTCAAAACTTGCGTCCGCCCCGTCAAAGGCCCAGCCCTCCGCTTCCAGCGCTTTAAGACGGCGGGAAAGCGCGTCTATCGCGGGGTGGAACTTGTCGATTTCAGAGTCGAATTCCCGTACACGCTCGGCTATAGCCGCCCTGCCGCCCTGCTCGCTCATCAAAAAATGCCTGTCATTGCCCACGATAGAGGGTTCGATATGTTCGAATGAGGAGCTTATCTTCAAAATAGCGTCCGCGTGCATTCCCGCCTTATGCGAAAAGGCGTGCGCCCCTATGTACGGTATATCATCGTTCAGCGTACAGTTCGCAATTTCGGCTACACGTCTGCTTATTTCCGTAAGCCGCGAAAGATGTCCGGCAGGCAGACAGCGCATTTTCATCTTATGCTCAAGACCGGGAATTAAAGCCGCAAGACAGGTGTTCCCGCAACGCTCGCCGAAGCCCAGCAACGTCCCCTGCACTTGCGTACAACCCGCTTCGACAGCCGCTATTGAACAAGCGATGGCAAGCCCCGAATCGTTATGCGCGTGTATACCCAAAGACGGCGTTTTACCCGAAATAGTTTTAATATGATCGGCGGCCTCAATAGTTCCGGCATTTACCACAAGAGGAAAATTGCCGCCGTTAGTATCGCAAAGAATTATACGCGCCGCCCCGGCCTCCGCCGCGGTTTTTATGCTTTTTAGCGCGTAACCGCAATTTTGCGCGAGCCCGTCAAAAAAATGTTCCGCGTCAAAAAAAACCTCGCGGCCTTCACTCCGTAAAAACTCAATGCTGCTAAATATCATGTCCAGATTTTCATCAAGACTCGCCTGTAAAACCTCCGTTACGTGCAGCGCGGACGCCTTCCCAAAAATAACGACCGTTTCCGTATCCGCCGATAAAAGGTCCGCAAGCTGCTTGTCGTTCTTAGCCGTTAAACCCTTCTTCCGCGTAGAGCCAAACGCGCATATCCGTGAGTTATTTAGCTTTAATTTTTTTACCTGCTTGAAAAAATCCGCGTCTTTCGGATTACTGCCGGGATTACCGGCCTCTATCCAAGAAACACCCAGTTCATCCAACGCTTCCGTTATAGCAAGTTTATCATGAACAGAAAAACTAATACCTTCACCCTGCGAGCCGTCCCGCAGCGTCGTATCAAATATTTCAATTTGTTTGTTATTCATTTTTAATCTCCACAATAATATAATAGATTTTTAGGAACGTATAAGTAAGACTGCCACTACGCCGGCGCGAGTTAAAATCGTCATAGATTACCTGTTTTTTGAACGGTAAAGAAAGAAACCAACTGCTCCGCACCAGGCGGCCGGTCGCCGGCAGGTGCTTTTGCTCTTTACAATGAAAAAGATTTTTGAATAACCGGGAATATGCTGCTGATTCGTTAATTAGAATTTGGGCGCATTTTTACGCCGCTAAAGCGGCGCAAAAACCGCGCTTTTCGGGGCTACGCGCTTTCGCGCTCCGGCCACGCCGCCCCCGCAGGGGGCGCCCCCTGCGGGGGCGGCGTGTCTTGCTTCGCAACCCCTACAATCGCTTGCGCGTGAAAGTTTTGTTCATTAGAATTGTTTGGGAACTTCAGTTTTTGAACAAGTTCCGCTTAAAACGCAAAATGTGTGGCATTTGCAAGACTTTGTTAGACAATAACCGGCTTGTCAAGCAAATCCGTTGAACCTGCCGGCGTTCTATTTAATTTGCGTAATCAGCGGCCCCTTATTCGCGGCCTTAACATTTTTTTATGTTTTTGTTATAGTTTTTCAAAATCGAAACGGGGGCGTTATGTCTGAAGAATTAACGGAGTATACCGGCGCGGCTACAATGGAAAAGATCGCGTCATTGGCTAAGCGGCGCGGTTTTGTGTTCCAATCGTCCGAGATTTATGGCGGGCAAAGCGGGGCGTGGGATTATGGGCCACTTGGGGTTGAGCTTAAAAACCGTATAGCCCAAAGCTGGTGGAAAGAGATGACTCAGCTTCAAGATGATATTGTGGGACTAGATGCCGCAATACTTATGCACCCCCGCGTTTGGGAAGCATCAGGACACGTTGAGAATTTCGCCGACCCGCTTGTTGACTGCAAGAAGTGCAAGGCTCGTTTTCGAGCCGACCAGATACCGCCCGAAGCGCTTATACAGCATAAATGTCCGGAATGTGGCGGTGAATTGACGGAAACCCGAAAATTCAACCTCATGTTCAAGACACACATAGGAGCTGTCGAGGAAGAAGCAGGGGTAATCTACCTGCGGCCTGAAACGGCTCAAGGCATATATGTAAACTACAAAAATATAATTCAATCCAACCGTATGAAGATACCGTTTGGCATCGCCCAGATAGGCAAGGCATTCCGCAATGAGATTGTAACAAAAAACTTTATTTTCCGAACCTGCGAGTTTGAGCAAATGGAAATGCAGTTTTTTGTAAAGCCGGGTACGGACGTTGAATGGTTTAACGTATGGCGGGAGCGCCGCTGGGAATACTACAAACGATTAGGCGTTAAAATGGAACGTCTGCGCTGGCATCAGCACGGGCCGGACGAGCTTGCCCACTACGCTAAAGACGCTTACGACATTGAATACTTGTTCCCAATGGGCTGGAAAGAGCTTGAAGGCGTTCATAACCGCTCGGATTTTGACCTTTCACGGCACGCTCAGTACAGCGGCAAGGATCTACAGTACATAGATCAGGATGACGGAAACAAAAAGTACACGCCATTCATAATAGAAACTTCGGCGGGTCTAACACGGTCACTGCTTATGATGCTCTGCGATGCCTATGATGAGGAAAAAGTAGCGGACAAAGGTAACGATGACGACTGGCGGACAGTCCTGCGCTTTCCTCCGCTTCTCGCGCCAATAACTGTTGCTGTTCTGCCTTTAATGAAAAAAGACGGACTTGCGGAACTGGCAAAAGAAATACGGGACGAACTAAGAAAAGATTTTTCCACCGATTACGACCAGAGTGGAGCAATAGGACGGCGCTACCGCCGTCAGGACGAGATTGGCACTCCGTTCTGCGTTACGGTGGATTACGAATCGAAAGAAAACGGCTCCGTTACTTTGCGTTTCCGCGATTCAATGGAACAGGTAAGACTGCCTCGTTCCGCTCTTGCGGAACGTATTCATGCCGTATGTAAATAACGGAAAATATTTAAAGCCGTAGGCTGACGGGTTGTGTCCTGAAATTATTGGTAACTACCCGGCACCTTTGTTATCGGGGAACCAAACCGCCACCGGAATGGGGGCGGGGCGTCTTTGACACCATCGGGGGCCATGCCCCCGCTTTCGTGTTTGCCCCGGTTACCACTATCTATGCAGTTTGACCGCTACACCTCGTGTGGCTGTACAGAAGGGGAAAAGAGACTGCGGACATCGTCAAGCGTTGTGGGAAATACCTGAGCTTCGCCTTTCCTTGTACGCAAATTAATGAGGGCGAAAATACGAAGCGGCCTTAATTTTCCTTCAATTTGTAATGGCGGCATCTCCTGAACAAGAATATATTTTTGGGTAAGACGCCACGCGCTTTCACTTATTAGTATATCCGTATCAAAGATGCTTGTTTGCGCCCTCGCTATATCGGCTATAATAATATTTTCACCTATTAAGATATGACGCGAATTTTCATCCCAATTCGTTGTTCCGGCAATAAACTCTCCGCTGCTTATACCGCAGGAAAATTTTAAGACAGGCTTGCCCGCCGCGGCAAGTTCCGCGTTGAGTTCGTAAATGGACACCCGCATCATCAACGCGCATCGAATGGCGTTTAGCGCATCATGCCCCGCATTGCCGCTCGTCCAAAGAGAACCCCAATGTCCCATGACAATACCGTCCGGCAGTTGTTCAAAACTGCCGTTTGTTTTTTTTACGCAAGTATTCAAACGTCCGGTGTAATCATTGAGCAGGGCGAAGGCTTCTTTTGGATTTAGACGTTCAACATTCTCGTTAAACGCTTCTATCCCTGACAAAAGCACGGTGGCTTTTTTATATTCGGCCTCATCAGGCAAAACGCCTTCCAAACTTTGCCGCGCAAGCTGCATATTGGCAAAACGGCTTACGGTCTTTAGTTTACGCTCAAGATCGTCAAACAAGTTAAGTTTTTTCAGAGAGGCGTTAATGCTTTTTGTAAGCGATGTAAGTATGAGAGCAAGAAATAAAATTACTATGACGGATATTACGGCGGCGCGCTCCGCGGCAAGGATTAGGCCGCTTAAAATCGCCCCGTAGGATGTTTCTGTAATAAGAGCTAAGGGAACGGACGTTAATTTTGTGTAAGCGCCAAACATACGCCGCCCGTTGCCGGAGGTATATGTTAGCCATCCGCTTTTTTGTTCACTTGTAAGCATTGACTTAAAAACATAACTTTTAGAAAGACTGGCAACGCGCTCGTTTCGCGGGGCGCGTTCCGAATAGAGAAGCACGGTTCCGTTCATGCCGGTACAATATGTTGTTTCCGCGCCGGTTTTGAAAAGATCTTCCAGTTCCGCTGTGGAAAAAAATACAACCGCCGCGCGTCCGCGGTAAGGAAAAAACATCGCCAGAACTGGAAATTTAAAAATACTTTCGCCGTTTAATACGGTTCTAATACCATTTTGGGCAGCGTTTAGCGCGTCTATGTGTAGTTCCGTAAAAATATCAATCAGGCGCGGGCTCGCGTCATTCGTGCGGAAAAAGCTGCTATTAATAAGAGAGATAGAGGCGTCTTTTGTGTATCGGGAGTTTTCGTAAAGAGCAACAGCCGCCGCGTAAGGATTATTTTCAAAAAATAAAGCCGCGGGATACGGCGCGTCATCCGCCGATGAGTCCGCCGCATTACCGTCGCCGCGAAAACTGCCCGGCCTCATATTGTTCGCGCCGCTTACAGTTTCCAGCAACGCGGAAGAGGAATAATATATATTAGAAAAAAAAATATCAAGCGCGGCGGATGCCTGCCTGTTCATGGCAAAATTTTCCGTAGCGGCGCTTTTCAGCGTTTCATCGTACAAAAGCTTCCCTGACGCCGCGAGTATAAGACAAAGCGCAACAACGGAAATCCACACCATTACGCCGGCGCGTTTTTCTCCTTCAGTCTTTATCTTTTTAACAGATTTAACCGCTTTGACACTCTTTGCCATGTTCAATATCCCGGTTTGAACCGGTATTGAGAAGCCTCCCGCTCCTGTTTATTTTTGTAGTATGTACCAAGTTTGAATATTTCTTCAACATCGCTTGTAAAAAGTTTTCCGCCTAATTGTGTAACAACACCATTTTTTATAATACCCGTTGAAACTTCTTTATGCTGATCTACCGGAACAAACACCAGTTTCATCAACTCGGCAAGCCCAAAATCAAAAGCGTAAGACATACCGGAGCGGGGTTCGATATTATTTTTTTCAAGGACAAGCGATAAATAATTGTAAGCGCGGCCTATGGGATCTCTTATCAACGCGATAGCCAGTTGTTTGTAGCTGAACCATATACGTTCCGACAATATACAGGTCAACCGTGAAATTATCTGCGGGTTTGTCTTTGACATTAACATGAAATTTTCTTTTAACACCACCATCAATGTTACATCTTCCAGCGCCACAGCCGCCGCTGAACGAGGTTTATTTTCTATGATAGCCATTTCACCGAAAATATCACCCTGTTTAAGCACGGCTATTATGATTTCGTTCCCGTTCAAAATTTTGGTGATTTTTACTAAGCCTTTTGTGATTATATAAAGCTCGCGCCCAAATTCACCTTCGGCAAAAATCAGACTGCCTTCTTCATAAAAACGTATAAAATCATTTTCTCCGGTTTTGTAGCTTGGCTTATAGTACTTTTCAAGCGTTTTTTCCTTTGTATAGGCCTCTTTCACCATATCACCTTTCGGGTAACATTCAACATAGCGTTTAAATATATAATGGGCCTGCTGATTCATGCTTAACTTTTGGTAAAAATCACCCATTCTAAAGAGCGCCAAAGACTCGTCATCATCGTTTATTTTGTACCCGCTCTTGATAGAAAGGCGGGATAACGCGCTGTTAAGGAAACGTATGCGCCGTGAAAACTGCTGAATTATTTTCATAGCTATCTGAGAATTGTACTTTATCAAATCTTCAAATTGAGAGCGTTGAACCGATAGCATCAAAGCCTCGTCCGAAACAACCTGAGCCGACTCAATCTGGCTACGCTGGGACATAGCCGACTCAATCCCGATAAAATTGCCGGGGCCTATAATCGATTTTTTTTCCTCTTCCTTAAGTTGAACTTGCTTGGATATTCGTACAGTGCCTTCACGTATTATAAAGAAACACTCTTCGGCATGTTTCCCTTCTACGAGTAAATACATATCTTTTCTAAATTTAACAACTAAAAATTGTGGCGCGGGCACCGTTAAAACCTCATATTTTTTCTTCTAACTATATAGTAATAATTATTACTAAAATAAAAAAACTAATCTAGCCCCCGAATTCAGGCCGGGCGTATATGCCTTCCTCGTAAGGGGAAAATGACACTCCCCGTCGATGCCGCGGCGAGATGTAAACTCTTTTTCTCTCGTGCGGTTATCTCCGGGTTTGAAATATTAGACTTGTTCGCCAACCCTGTTGTTTGCCGCCAAAGTCTCGCAAAACGCGGGAATTTTGCCATTCGCACGGCCTCCGTTACCGGAAAATATAAAAAACAATCAGTTAAACGCATAGTAGGAACTCTTAGAATTCGAGGTGGGGGGGGGGGGGGATGAAACCCGCGAAAATAAAACACCGCGCCGCAGAGCCGCGTAAGGCGGCGGATTAAAGGTCTTCGTGAACAGTGGTTTTTCCACCGTCCGCGTGTAAAAATATATACTTAAGCTATTTGCTTTTTTTGCCGGATTCATTATATTAACAGTTTGACTTTAACGGGACGGCTTGTCAATAGGCCGCATCGCCGGCCGGCTGGAGCGCGCTGGCCCGCGCAAGGGATAGAAGCGGAATTTGGCAGCTTTAGCGGCCAAATTGGAGCGGATAGCCCGGTCGCCGCATAGCGGCGATGCGCCCGAATTTTTAGCAGTCAAATCCAAACATATATCCTAGTTAGTTGAGGCTGTTCTCATTATCGGACTGGCGGTGCCGGTCTGTGACGGGGAGTATTTTGAGGGGCTTGAAACGGGGGAGATTCGGGATCTTTCGGAATATGTGCGGACAAGTGAGGAAGAAACGGGTCACGGGCGGAAAGAGCCATGTCGAGCGCATATAAATTATCCCTAATCAGAGGCGAAAGAATATTGAAACAGCAGGCGTTCAAGATATTCATTCGCAGTGGGGTCTAATAGCCCGCCCTTTAGGGCGGCTCGAACTGGCACCGCCAACAAAAATGCGGTTGTAGCCCCCCCCCCCCCCCCACAGTTAAATAATTTCCTTACAGAACGAACCTCGTCAAAACAGGCAACGCTTACAAGATACCTCTCCCTTTAGGGCGAGGAGGGTCATTAGACCGTGCCGTCTGTTTCCGCCGTCCAATTATACTACTCCGCAGTCGTCTTCCCCGCCGCCTCACGGCTTGATTCCGCAACCTCGATGCTCCGTATTGTATTCCAATCAGAATGCCGTTTTATCAGCCGCCCCATGTCATCACTGGCCGCGTAATCCCTGTCTTCTATCTGCCCGTGTGCCGGTCAAAGTATTCTTTCACGTCTTTACACGGACTTTCCCGGTTCCCTTTTAACGAAAACAGGTAATCCGCCTTCTTCTTGACCGCTTGGTCCGCTGTCTTATATTGACAGCCTTCGGACTTCACGTCCGCAGCGTCTATGGTAACGATACAGTCTGTCAACACCGGTTTCTCCGACAGCGCGGGTATCGCTGTTATTTTGTTGCTTTTCTCCCCGGTCTTCACTTGCCCGAATACAAGCCAATTCCCGGTTGCCCGTGCGCTGACAATATGTAATGCTTTTCCTCCGTTTCTTGCTTTGAAATGACCGCGAACCGTTTTCCCATCTATGGCTGTTATCTCACGCTTATACTCCTTCTTTATCGCCCTCACCCAATTCATGAAACATTGCTCAATCTCTTCCGGCTTTATCCGACCCATCACACGCCGGTATACGTCATGATGCGGTATTCCAAAAACCATGCCAGGTATATCCCTTTTTCCTTCGTTTTTTATATGCGCTCGCCCTGCGGTTTCGACGGCGGAAAAAAAGTCAAAGGATGTAAACGGCATATAGTAGCGGGTATAACGGGCAATCTTCTTGCCGTTTCGGTTCATGCCGCGAAAATACATGACACAAAATCAGAGATAAATCCGGCAAAGAAGGCGTATGCGAAGTATATGAGTATTCAAAGGTTTTGCGGTGATGATGGGTATAGGAAATCCTTTGAAGAAGAGGCTTTAAAACAGCTTGGGGTTGGGGTAGATATTACAAAGCGTATAAAAGCGGAGTTTGAAGTTCTTCCGTTGCGCCGGGGAGCTGAACGCACTTTTAGTCGGGCGAATCGCAGGTTATCAAAGGATTATGAGATTAAAACAGAGCATGAGAAAAATATGTTTATGATTTCGCATTTCCATACGTTACTTAAATATTTTTGAACACAGGTTCTTAATTCTGAAACTTTACAAGAAGTGTAATCATCTATAGTATTGGCGATTCGAACTGGTGATTTACCACATACCCGCTTATTAGTAAGTTGTAATACACAGAAATCTCCCGAAACACCTTAATATATGCATAAATTCATCGCTGTCTGAACAAAAGAAAAAATCGACAATTAAGTCTCCGGAAAAAATCAGCCTAATATCATACTCATTTGATTCTGTCATAGTAATAAATTTTTCATTAAAAAATCCCCGCGGCAGAGCCGCGGGGTATTGAAGATTTCACCTTGAAAACTTTGCGTATACGGGGGAA
>JAITDS010000095.1 GCA_031282435.1 Spirochaetaceae bacterium | reverse complement strand
CGCTAAAGCGGCGCAAAAACCGCGCTTTCCGCTCCAATTAAACAGGACGGCGCAAAACGCCGTCCTGTTTAATTCCGCTTCAATCGCTTGCGCGGCTCAACGCGCTGAAAGCGCGTTGACCTTTCTGAGTTTGCGCGAAGCGCAAACTCAAGCCCTGATTGCGAAAGCGGTGTTGATTTTTAAAAGCCCAAAGGTCCGCTATGTGAAGCATATTTTCAAGCATCCGCACGGGAGACGGTTTCAAGAAGTATGTGCTTCACCGGTTACATTGGCAGGGGAGGGGGGGGGGGGGGGATTCTCCGGCAGCGGCAAGACCTTCAGCAAAACACATATTCAAAACCGCTAGAGGCTCAAATTTATAAAATTGAATCGCGGTTTTGTCATACAGTATTTGTAATTTTGAAGGGTATTCATCATCTCCTTCGTAGTAGATTATTTTTATTGGGATTTTGGGAAGTAAAAGATATTTCCAAACATATTGGCATATAGATTTTTCTCCTTCAAACAACATTCCAAGCCTTTCCGCCGTATTACGAAATTTGTTATAATCGTTTCCGTACACTTTTGCAAGTGAATTTTTTGACCAGTCTTCGTTACGGCCTTCGTTGAATATGCCGCCGGAAAAATGAGACAGCATACAAAAATCATTTTGAGGCTCTACATTTGCCTCAGATAAGACATAGTAAGCTAAAACACTTTTTAGATTGTAATCATAGCTTTCCGTTTTATATGACCACGCGATTTTTTCTTCGACAAGCTCTACGCCGTTTTTTGAGACTATATATTTTTTGCCAAGAAAATATATTATTATTTCATTTTCCGCGGACATATTTAAATTAAGCCTTTTTGCGCTTTCCGCAAAATCACAGGTTTGCAATAATTTAATTACCCAATCGTAAGTTTTTTCGTAACCTTTTTTCATTTTAATACCTCTCTTTTAAGCGCCGTCATAACATACGCTGCGCGGAATGCCGGAAACAGGATCTATAAAACTAAGCCGTACGGCGCAAAGCTCAAACGGAGACGCGCTTTTTTGCCCGCCGTAAAGAACATCGCCTAGTATAGGCAGGCCGACCCACGCAAGGTGGCAACGTATTTGGTGACGGAAGCCGCGATAAAGACGCAGGCGAACCCGCCATAAATTTTGCGTTTCGCTTATAGATTCCATCCCCGTTATTTCAGTCCTGTATGTTTGTACTTTTGACACATGAACTTTAGCGCCGTTAAGCGGCGCCGGACGAACAGATTTTCTGCCGGTTCCATAGTAACGAAAGCCGGAAACAAAAGAAAAAGCGCCGGACGCGGCAGTTTCCATGTCAAAAGCGGGCGGCGGTGGAAAACCGGCAAGCGCCGCCTCTCTGCCGCCGGCAACGGCTTCATACTCTTTTATGAATAAACCCTCTACCTGCTGGCGAAGCATCGCGTCCATGACCCGCTGCGACAAAGCGGCGAATACAAGCCCGCGCGTTTCATAATCAAGCCGGTGCAATAATCCGCCCTCTACAGCCTTTCTTCCGCGCACGCATAGAAACCGTGGAAAACGCTCCGCGCACCAATCCGACAAAGTTCCACCCTCACCCTGTTTCAGCGGCGCGCTGTGCATAAGCGGAGGTTTATACAGGATAAGGTACTCGCCACCTGAAAAAACCATAAAAGGTTCACCGTTTGACATTAATTTATTTTAACGAACAGTTTAATAAGAGGCAATTCAGTTACACATAACAGGCGCGCCGTAAAGCCGCTGCCTTCAGCCCCGCGTCAGCCTTGTCTCGTTGAAATCGACATCCGCAAATTCTTTCGCCATATTGAAATTCTCCCCTCCGGCCATAACGCCCTCCCAAATATTCGTTCATTATACCATCGTTTTAGAAAAAGTGGTAAATATACGGGTCAAGTTTAGCCTAAAGGACGGGGTATTAGACCCCGCTGCGAATAAAGGGTATGTAGAATCCCGTAAAAACATCACTGTCCGCATAGAAACGGATGAAATGCGGAGTTATTATCACGATAAAGGGCATCAAATCCGGCTGTGGCGGGCTGTTGGGCATGAAACCGGGAAAGCCCAACGCGCTTTTACACTGCCAACCGGGGTTTACGCTTCGCGCAAACGGGTTTGCGAAACGCAAACCCCGTAAAATCAAACCGCTGAAAGCGGTTTGTCTAGCGCAAGGGATAGAAGCGGAATTAAACCGGATGGCGTAAAACGCCGTCCGGTTTAATTAGAGCGGATAGCCCGGTTTTTGCCCGCTTTTTTCCAAAAGCGGGCAAAAATGCGCCCGAATTAAAAAGAAACCATAGTAAAGACGGCTTACAGCAGCGTATGCCAAGCGCCCTTTTCGGACCCGAAAGCACGGAGTGAAAGCCGCTTTGGGTATGCTACCGCGTAGCGGACTTTAAACCCGCTGGCGGGTGGGTTGACAAAATGTTGGCATTAGATAATCGTAAGTTAATGAATTCAGCCAATGGAAATTTTGGAACGTTGATGTCGTTTCTTCAGAATCCGTTGTTTCTTTCCGGCCTAACAAGTTTTGTTTTTGCTCAATTCATAAAATTGGCCATTGCGACAACAAAAAAGGTAAGAAGAAACCGGAAAGAGCTGTTAGAAGCGCTTTTCTGGCGAACAGGCGGAATGCCTTCCAGCCACGCCGCCGCCGTTTCCGCCTTGACCGTAAGCATGGCCATACAAGAAGGAATTAACTCCGACCTGTTTATAATTACGCTTTTTTTTTCAATGATAGTTCTTAGAGACGCGGTTGGCGTACGCCATTCATCAGGAATTCAAGCTAAAACCTTGAATACGCTGGGAAACATCCTTTCGGAACGCTTTAATATCGAATACCATCCGGTAAAAGAAGTGCAAGGCCATAAACCAATCGAAGTAATCGTTGGATGCTTCATAGGATTTTTTATTGCGGCGGCTTATGCCTATCTTTAACAATAAACGCATAATAAAAATTAACGGGACGATTCTTTTTACGACACTGCTTTGCTTAACGCCCCTCTTAATTTTAATCCTAGCCGGAAAACCAAAAACAACAAGCGCCGCCGCCGGAGAATACGTTACGCTGATTACCGAGGAGCGAATGTCCGACACCGTTGTAGTAGAAAAATTAAACAACGCTGGAATAAAAAATATTTTATCAGAATCTACACAGTGGTTTTTTATGAATGATTTTTCAGAATTGCGGCGCGTTCCGCTGAACCAGTTCCACGATTTTATGATGGAAACCGACCCCCGCAATGACGGATACGCGCAAAAACTAAGAACACTATTTGTTGAAGACGGTAGCCGCTATTTTTACATACCACGATCATCCATACGTTTCTTGAACACGGCTATGATTGAAGACCGGATTAAAGACGCGCTTGACGGCACACCTTACCGCGCCGTCATATTCAATTCATACACCGTCGAATCAACAGGCGCGTTTTTTATTTTTGCCGCCGCCTCAATACTCTGCCTTATAATCGCGTTTTTTGCGTCAAAATCATCCCGGCGCGGCGACAACGCCCTTTTGCCGCAGACCGCCGCCCTTATACCCGCCTGCGCTCTTTTCGCGGCGCGCGGCCCCGCGGGATTTGCGCTTGTCTCCATACTGCTGTCCATATTTTTTATATCCCGCAAACAATTAGAATCGCTTTTTATAAAACTTTACCTTTCCCGCAAAACAGTTTTTTCAAATTCAAGTATCAATAACGTAAAACAACATATATACAACGGGAAAAAAACTTTAATACTGGCGACGGCGCTGTTTATTGCCGTATCCGTAATAGGAAACGTGAACATATTTTACGCGCTGTCCGCCGCCGCCCTTTTTTGTTTAATCGCCGCCTCTTTAATCCGTTTGGATGCCGTACCCCGCGGCGGCGCGGAGCATATACGCTTCATTCCGGTAATCATAAAAGGACAGTCCGGGATAAACCGCCGTTTGCCGCTTATCGCGCTTCCGTTCACATTTGCCGCCGCCGCCGTTCTCGCCGTACCGCTTTCCAGCCAGCCGCTCATCCTTGATACAAACAGGAAACTTCCTGAAATCAGCGCAAACGACTACGAAGAACACGTCAATTTTCAGAAAAAATTTGCGCTTAGAAAATTGACAAACACCGGTGAAATAGTACCCGTCATTGAAACGGGCAACACCGCGCCCTACCTTGATTTTGAGATAGGGCCGGACGGACTGTTGCGGCCAGTTGACGACGAAATCCCGCGTACCCTAGGCGCCAGACTTGCCGTCCCTGAAATTCCACCGTTTCCACTTGAAAAGCTGATACTTTCTTTTAACACAGAACAATCTTTTGCTCCGGCAATCTTTGACATACGGGAATTGATTGCGATAATAATCGCGCTGACAGTATATTTCCCGGCCGTTGCGCCGCGTGGTAATGGTAAAAAAGAGAAAAATACGTTATACATTAGTCAACGGATGACAGCATGAAGTATTATTCATTTTCAAAAGGCGGCTTCAATTTTGAAGACCGTTTTGCGCCTGCCCGGGAAAGCAGCCGCCTTGCGTTTTTACCTGAAATAGCGATAGTCCCGCTATCTACAGAGACAGGCGCGCGGTCCTATCCCGTAGTATCTGTAGGACAGCATATAGAAGAAGGAATGTTGATAGCGCGCGGTCAAGGTTCCGGATCCGCGAATATACATTCTCCCATTCCGGGCAAACTACTTAAAATGATAAAGTGGGAGCCGGCGGCGCCATTCATATCGGATGCTTTTGTGATACGGCTCGAAGGCAGCTTCAAGAAACTTGGAAAGCCGGAAACTTTACACGAATGGACGGAATTAAACCGGTTTGAAATAGAGACGCTGATAAACAGTAACGGGGTAATTGAGATGGACGGACTTGGCCGCCCGCTATGCGATATTTTTTCCCGGTATGACGCGGCCAGAGAAAGCATTACTCTGCTGGTACGATGTATTTTTGACGACCCTTGGTTTGCCGCCGATTACACTCTCTGCAAAGAAAGAACAGAAGCGGTTGTAGAAGGCTGCCTGATAACGGCAAAGGCTGCGGGCGCGGACAGAATTGTGTTTGCCGTATCCTCCAACGAAAAAGAATTATGCAACCTTCTGCTTAAAGCGGTCAAACAAAACGAAGCCGCCGCCCAATTTAATATCTCGGCGTTTTTTACCGGTTCGCGTTACCCGCAGCACAGTAACTTTGAAGTCGCAAGCGTATTCAGCAGATACGAAAAATCAGAAAACCTGCCCGCCGGCAAAACTATTATTTTGGGACCCGCGACTATGGCGGCGGTGTACGACGCTGTTGTAATGCGGATACCGCCCTTAGAACGCTATGTTGCCGTAGGCGGTTCAGCGGTAAAACATCCGGCGGTTATAAAGGCGCGTATAGGCAGCCGCCTGCGCGATCTTTTCATGGAATGCGGCGGTTTTCGCTGTAAGCCGGAAAGCGCCGCCGCTTCCGCGCCGCCGCTTACCGCAACCGGTTCCCCGCTATTGGGACGCGCCGTAAGTTTAGACGAACCCTTGTTAAAAACAAGCCGCGGCGTGTTCGCGCTCGCTCCCAAAAAACGGGAAGCGGCCATGAAAACCTTTTCCGCGGTATTTCCAATAGTAAAAAAGATATTCACGCTGATGAGCGAGAACGTCTGCATAAACTGCGGAGAATGTAGAAACGTATGTCCGGCCAAACTTGACCCGGAAGACATATACAAACGCATAAAAAACGGCAGACATGACGACACTATGCTTCCATTGATTACGCGCTGCCTAGGCTGCGGATGCTGCGAGGCAAGCTGCCCGTCGAAACTCCCGCTCTGCGCCGCGATTGTCCGCTCAACCTTCAAAGGAGCCGCCTGTGCCGGATAAAACGACAGCTCTTTTTGAGCGCCCGCAAATAAATATTGCCTGCCCCTACAAGACACGGATGTGGATTGTAAGCCTGTGCGCCGCCGCCGCCGTTTTTGAATCGGCTTTGGGGGACGGCGGAGCGTCGTTTTACGTTATGCTGGCGGCGCTTGGCGCGGCGCTGATTACCGAACTGCTTATAGGAGTAAAAACCGGCCGCCATACGGTATTCGACGGCAGCGCGGCAGCCTCGGCCTTGATACTTACATTGCTGCTGCCAAACCAAATAGCGCCTGTATTTGCCGCGCTTGGCGCGGTTTTTGCCATATTTGTAGTAAAAATGAACTTTGGCGGACTTGGGGCAAACTGGCTGAACCCCGCCGTTTCAGGCTGGTTGTTCATACGCTTTTCATGGCCGGGCGCTTTCAACGACGCGTCCGCCGGTTCGCCGCTTTCATTCCTTGTTACCAGCATAATAAACGGCAGTGGACATAAAATCGGTTCATTCCGGGAGATTTTAAGTCAAAACGGTTTTATCGCGCATAATAATACAATAACTCAGGCGCTTAACAAAAACATATTCTCGCTGTTAAAAGTAGATATCCCCGCCAACTACATTGATTTCTTTGCTTCTCCGGGAATAGGGATAATAGGAGACAGGGGAGTATACGCTCTACTGCTAGGCAGTATAGTGATAATAGCGCTAGGCGTAAGCCGCCTTTATCTGCCGGCGATATACATTACCCTGTACCTGTTGTTGATAAAATTCGCGGGCGCTCTTCCCACAGGCGGCGAGCTTTGGGAAGGAGATATGATTTTTGGACTTTTTTCCGGCGGCACTTTGATAACGGCCTTTATACTGTTGGCAGACCCCGCCACAAGCCCAAAATCCGTTTACGGCAAGACAGCCTTCGCGATTTTAGCTGCCGCCCTCTCGTTCTTTTTCCGGTACATGAAAAGCGATTCGTACGGCGCTTTCTTTGCCGTCGCCCTACTCAACACGTTGACTCCGTTGCTGCGAAAAATAGAAAGCCGCTGCATATACGAGAGGACGGGCAGTACGGAGAAAAAACTATAGGATGATTAGGATGATATAGATGAATATAAATACCGGACGCATATACGCGGCGTTAATGTCTGTTTTCAAAAAGATAGAACATTTTTTTACCCATTTAAGCGAAATTTCCATATTTGCGATATGGACTTCGCTGATTATAATTATAGCCTCGTTGATATGGGGACTTTCCGCAAACCTGCGCGGCGAGATAACTATCAGAACGGTGAATAAATTTCTTGCCGGAATAGGAGAGACCAGAAATATTGAACAGGCAATTTCGACATGGGATATTCCGGGCAGAGTAACGCAGATCGGCACATGGTATAGAATGGCAAGCGAAGAGGATGCCGTTATATTTCCGCTTATTACGGGCGGGATTTTTTCGCCATGTCTGGCTATAATTAATGATGAAGGCAGATTGAGTACCCTCGTGCCGCTCACGGTGAACGGCGACAGAATTATGTCAAGAATGAATCCGGGGTATCTGCGTATCTGGATAGAAAGAATCGAGGAAAACGCGGCAATTTTGAAGCAGACGCGGGATAGACGAGGCTAAACGGAACTAGAGAGGGCTGAACAACAGATGGACATATTAAATTTAGGCGGCGCGGGAAGCGGCATTGGCGCAAAATTAGGCAAGATTTTCTACACCCCCGTCTCTTCAATGAGCGGTGTAGCGCTGTTAGTAATAGCGGGCAGCCGGTTTTCGTACGCGATAGTCGCCGCCTGCGCCCTTGTATGGGTTTCTATATTCAGCATATTTGTAAGCACCTTTATTTGCGGCATCAAATCGGAAACAAGAATAAAAATATTAAACGTGCTGATATCATCATTCGCCGGCAGTCTGTACTTTTTCTTCCTGTACCTGCTGAACCCCCTGCTCGCGCTCGAAACAACGCTTATATGTATGCTTGCGCCAATATTTTATATGGGCAGCAAGCTCTCTTTTTCGCGTGAAGACACGCTTTCCGGCATTATTTTTCAGGAATCGGTGTTTGAACTGCTGGCCCTAGGCGGATTAACGCTTGCCTTTTCCCTAATCCGCGAGCCGCTTGGTTTCTCTACGCTTTCCATTCCTGACGCGAAGCGCGGAATAATTGAATTGTTTAATACCAAAGGCGATTACCCTTACTCCATACAACTTATTTCAAGCTCCACAGGCGCTCTTTTCCTGTTGTCCTACATCATGGTCATCCTGCGTTACATCAACGCCGGGTCCGCGCCGCACGTGGATGAGCGGCGTACGGAGGAATCATGAACAACTTAATCATTCTGGCCGTTTTTTCGGCATTTTCATTTAACCTGGTCCTAACCTTCGGGCTGGGTACAAAAGAAATTTTTGAAGTCCGCGAACATTCCGTAACGGGCAGCCTGCTGCAACTGTCTATAATGTTCATCACGATATTCGTGTCATGGCTCTTTTTTACATTCATACTGAGTCCGCTTAGCTTAGGTTTTTTGCAGTATTTTCTGTTGTTTCCGGTAACGTTTTTTTTAACTTATGGAATAGAAAGCCTATTCACGTTGATTTCCGGCAATACGCGCCAAAACAAGGTGTTCTCGCTCTACACCTCATACTCCGGCCTCATAATAACAGGCTTAATTTTGACTTTACACCTTGCGGATACGGCTACGGATGCCCTTTTTCTTTCTTTTTGCCTCTCTTTCAGCGCTTTTTTTGCGATTATGTTACTGCGAATGATAAAAATTCGCGGCAAAAACGAAAAAATAGTCCCGATTTTCGAAGGCCAGCCTATCTTGCTTATGTCTATGGCGCTGCTTTCACTTGTTTTTTCATCCGTAGCCTACATTATGTTGCTGCATCCGTTAAGTTTTTAGGCCGCCGGTGGCGCCCCTGCCTCGCGTTTAGCAAGAAAAGGGCGCTGTCTCCCGAAAGCCGCCGGCAATTCCCCTGCCTTGCCGTTTACCGGAACAGGGACATTGGCTAACGGGAGATATTTTTAAATCTGATAATCAAAATTCGGGCGCATTTTAGCCTGCTAAAGCAGGCTAAAACCGGGCTATCCGCTCTAATTAAACAGTACGGCACGCCGTACTGTTTAATTCCGCTGCTATCCCTTGCGCGGGCCAACGCGCAAAGCGCGTTGCCGGTGTTACCTTATAGAGTAGATAGCTCTTAACTGACTTTCGCTTACATAAGTCGGGTGAAAGTACGAGGCTACCAGGATAAAAGCGCCTATCCCTATGGGGACATAACCCGCGTAAAACATATCTACAAAATCCGGGTACAGGTAATGGGTGATATTTTGTACGGCAACGCCGGCTAGTAGAAAAGTCATTCCTATGATAATGCCGTTAGTTTTTAATACGGTCGATTCTTCGAGAGGTGTAAGTATCGAACTGACATCTACTGGTTGCATAGGTTCTTCAGGTTCTACGGGTTCGGGTACATCCTGAATATCAGGGGCGGCTTGTTTTTCATTTTCATTGCTTGGCGTTTCAATGCTTTGCTGCCAATAGGTAGGGACGCTTTTAGACATGGAACGGCGTCTTGTCTTGCCGTTTTTCGCGTCAACGCTGACCGTTTCACCCTTCTTCATACTGACACGTCCCTTAGGCGATGATGATTCGGAAGGCGTTAAAATCGCCGTCCCGGATATCGTGGAGACGGAAAGAGAAGGGCGGGTAATACCTTTAGAATTTGAAGCCGCTATATAGTCAATATTTATAGAACCTTGCTGAATATCCACTGTGGACGGGCCGCTTTTTACGACCAAAACTTCTGTATCGCTTGGATTGTCTACACGAATACGTCCGTACATAAGCAAAATTTCCAAAGGCTGGGCCGGATCGACGGCGTTTCTGAACGAAATCATGGTGTTTTCGGCTATGTGTATAAATGCGCCGACCGGAACTATCTGTATATCGACAAAAACTCCGGCAGAGGTCTGAAGCGAGTCGGAATTACGCAGCGTTATACCTTCGGGCGGTATGGATATATGCGCGCTTCGTGTACCGTTTTCTCTTACAACCGCGAAGCTGCCGCCTTTTGAGGATGTTACGGAAACAGTCCTTTCAGTCTGCGCCTTTACTATGAACGGCGCCGCAAAAATGAGAAAAATTATAAGCCTAAGACGATTAATGTACGAGCCGTGTTGCGCGGTAAGCGCCATAAATACCTGCCATCTTGATTTGTTAGTTAGACATATAACTGAATTTTAAGATAATATTTAGTAAAAATAATATCAATAAGGTATGCCGGATATCCGATTATTAAATGGAGTATTAGAAAAATTATAGGGTTTACGGGCGGTTTTACCGACTCTTAAGCCTTGCCGCGGGCGGCGGCTTGCGCCGTGAAGCTTTTTTCTATAGCTTTCTTTCGCGGCTTTTGTGAGCAGAGTTGTTCGGAAACTTCAGTTTCCGCAAGCCAAGCAGGGCGGCCATATGGCTTGGCCAAGTTCCGCTTGAAAGACTTGGGCGGCAAGCAACCGGGTTGGCGAACAAGTCCGGTATTTTTCGGGGTTTTCTGTGAAAAAAATATATTACGTCATTTTACAGCTTTTTTACGCCGCTTTGCTTTTTTCTGCCGAACAGCCAGGTGTAAGCGTGGGAATCCGGTATTTTGATAAGCAGCTTTACTACCCGCAGCAGGGGCATATTCTGGTGCAGGTTACTGTTACTAACAATTCAAGTCAAACGTACAGTTTCAGACTGTCGGATGACAGAGCGTTTTCTTTGGATTTTGACGTGCGTACACCGGCTAACCGGCAGATTGAAGCGGCGGATGTTTTGGTAAGGAAGCGGTCTCGTCAACAGCAAGTTTTTTTCCGTGAGATTAGCCTTGAGCCCGGTGAATCTTTGTCGTTTACCGAAGATTTACGCGATTGGCGGCTGCTGGATAAGGCCGGTTCTTATATTGTGCAGGCCAGGTTCTATCCCGAACTTTTTAAACCTCCGGCGCCGGACGCGGATGAAAGCTCTCTTTTTGTGTCATTGAGCGGTTCTCCGGTCAGAAATGAAAGCCTTACACAGAACGCGATAGAATCTAACCGCTTGAATCTGCATATAAGAGCGCCCGCCATTATCAATGATGAAGGCGTACCTGTAGCGCTGGACGAAGTAACGCAGGCGGTTTATTTTAGAGAGGCGATGCCGCCGGACGAAGTTGTAACATGGACGCTGCAAAGCCGTCAAAAATCGCAGTGGGAGAAATTTTTTTTGTATCTTAATATTGAGCAGATGCTTTTGCGCGACGCCTCGCGTAGTCGTATGTGGCGGGCCGAATCGGAGGAAGGCCGGCGGCGGATGCTGGCGAAATACCGGGAAGATTTAAGAAGTCAAATAATTGACGGTGATATAAGCGCGATACCTTCCAAGTTTACTATAGAGCGGACAACTTACAACGAGGACGAAGGCACTGTAAGCGTATTGGAGAGGTTTAAGACGGGTGATTATACGGAACGTAAGCGTTATACTTACTATTTGCGCCGCGATGACGATATTTGGACTATTATTGACTACGTAGTTCAAAATCTTGGTACTGAATAGCGGCGGGATTTTTTTGAATGAAATTGCTTCTTGTACTCGGTTCATCCGAGGTATATAAACAGATAGCGGAATATGTTAAGGAACTCGGCGCCGAGCTTGTCCACTACCAGCACATTCTTAAAGCTATGGATAACATTGATGAAATTTCTCCGGACGGGGTTATAGTAAGCGCTACGGATTTTCCACGTCATTGGAAAACGCTTATTTCTTTTATTCGCGCCAGCCGCCCTCCCGAAGTCTGCGCGGCGGCTGTATTGTACGGCCAATTTTTTTCTGATAAAGAGCGCAAGAAGGCTAAAATTTTAAGGGTAAACTGTCTGTTGAACGAGGCGCGGCTGGATAGACGCTCGTTAAATCAGCTTCGAGAAACGCTTAGACCGTATATTTCCGCCGTAGAATGGGTAACACATCTTGCCGTAAGGCCAAAAGATTCAAAAAAATTGACAATGATAATTACGAATCCTTTAACCGGCGCGCTTGTCCCCGGAAAAGTTATAAAAATATCACAGGATGGCGTGGTTTTTATGCCGGAGCATCCCCGTTTAACTAAAAATTTGGCGCTTATGACGGAATTGCCGGGGTGTTCGCTCCGCGCCGGCAGCACAATACTCGCTCCCGTTTGCCGTGTAATCCGTAATGAAGAAAGCGTAACGCTTGAATTTACCTTGTTTAAGCCGCATGAAAAGCAAAAACTGCGTAAATTTCTTTCGGAAGAACCGGACAGATTGAGTGAATTTTAGCTTTCGGGATGTGAAAAGATGAGACCCAACGAAGCGTTGTAAAATATTTTTATGTCCCTAATGTTGTCGATGTTAAAAGGAACGCTGCCTTCTATGAACCAAGCGAATGTATTACTCATTTGTGAATAGAAACGAAACCCCGCGATAAAGCTTTTAAAAGACGCCTCTTCCTTAGGTTCGCTCATTACTCGGGTTAAAGTTTGCATACCGAATAAAAATTGTATACGGTACGGTATATTTTTTGAAAAAAATTCCATAGCGCCGGTGTATTTTGTACGTCCGTATTCGATGCTTAAGTCTTCCGTAACTTTATCGCTATAAGTTTTCAGTTCAAATCCGCCGGTGATAAGTATGTGCGGCAGCCAAAAACCGGCTCTGGCATAGAATAACTGACGGGATGCCGGTCCGTCTTTGTAAAGACTGGAGGCAAAGCCGCCGTTTATCAGAAAGACACCCGGAAATTCAAAGCCGGCCCGTCCTGAAAACCCGATGTCTATATAGTCAAACGTAAAATCGCCAGTACCGATGAAAAAGCCCAAGCCAATATCAACGTGTCCAAAATAATAACCTACGTCGCCCGAAATCATGTTACGCCAAATTGTATCGTTGCCTAAATTTATCTTGTAATTGTACATAACGGCAAAATCGTCCTTAAGTTCGGCATAAGCAAGCGGAATTATTTCAGGTTTGAACGTATTTCCTACAGCCTCTTCGCTGTTAGTAGGGTATGATGAATAATCCGCGCCGCCTTGAACGGTAAAATCTAACGAGACGACAAAACGCAAAGGTAAGAAAAAAAAGAATACTATTAACAGCGGCTTATTTTTCATCAATTATAATCCGCCATACTTCACCGTAAAACCTTTGTACGCGCCGCGGGCTTTACGCCAATTGACGGTTACAGAATCAACCCTGCCATAGGGCGGCCCTTTGTGCAGCCACGCGAGGAATTTTTTTAGATTTTCGGTTTCGCCTTCCGCGCATACTTCTACTTCACCGCCCGGATTATTTCGAATCCAGCCGCGAACACCAAGTTTTTCCGCTTCGGAGCAGGCGTAGTAACGGAAACCTACATTTTGAACATGGCCGTAAACAACTGCGTCAAACGCGGCGTTTTCCATTGATTTTTCTCACAACAAATTTATTCGCAGCGGCATCTAATACCCCGCCCTTTAGGGCGGTTCGAACTGGCAACGCCAAATAAAAAATGATAGTAGAACCCGCAAAGCGCTTGTTGGCCAAGCCAAGCATGGCCGCCATGCGTGGCTTGCGGAAACCGAAGTTTCCGCACAACTCTATTCATCAAACAAACAATCCAAAACCTCGGAACTAAAGCCTTCAAAACGCAGTTTTTCTCTGAGCCGGGCTTCAGTCAAGCCGCCAAGACCTTTTTTGGCGGTAAAACGGCGTAACAGGGCAAGCTCAAGATTTTCACCGGAAGCGGACAAGACTTCTTTTAAAGCCCGCGCCGCCGTATAGCGGCTTATTCCTTTAGCGCGAAGCGCGGATATTAACTCGCGCGGGGTATCCGGTCTGTGCTTTACCCGTGAACCCAGCCACAAGCGGGCGTAACGCGCATCGTCCAACATTCCGGATTCGGCTAATGAGGCGGTAACGACTTTTACGACGGCCCTATCGTATCCTTTTTTTTGAAGTTTTAATGAAAGCCCCGCTACGCACTGTTCGGCGCGGGCTACAAGGCGTAAGGCATCCCGCAAAGCCGCCTTTTCACCGGACAAAGCGGCTTCCGCCGCGCCTGCTCGTCCGTTTGCCGGTTCATCCATAAGCATTCGTCAAACACGGCAGTGTTTTCCCCGCTTGGAAAACATTGCCGCCCGTATACGCCGTTTGATTTAACGAGGCGGAGTGTTTGAATACCCCCCAATACCCCCCGCCTAATCCGAAAAAACCTTTCGGCGTTAGCAGGCCGCTTGAAAGGCTAACGTTTGGAGAATTGGAAACGTTTGCGGGCGCCGGCCTGACCGTATTTTTTTCGTTCAACCATGCGACTGTCTCGCGTTAAGAAGCCGTTACTGCGAAGACTAGCATAGTTGGCCTCGTCAACCTGACACAAAGCGCGGGAGAGTCCGTGGCGGCACGCGCCGGCCTGACCGTTTATACCGCCGCCATACACATTGATAAGCACATCGAACTTGTTTTCGCCCGATATTACCATCAAAGGAGCGCGCACAACATTAGCGTGTTCATTCTGCGGAAAATAATCATTCAAAAATCTGCCGTTGACAGTAACTTTTCCACTGCCGTCGCGCACATATACGCGGGCTACGGAAGTTTTTCGCCTGCCGGTTCCAATACCAAGGTTTCTAACCACAACATACCTCTTTAAGATAAAAAATCGATGACAACCCAGTTAAAAATCAATTTTTTCAGGATTCTGCGCGGCGTGCGGATGTTCACTGCCCGCGTAAATTTTTACATTGTTAAAAATCTTTCTGCCTAAAGGCCCTTTCGGAAGCATCCCGCGGATAGCGGCTTCCAAAGGCGCGGCGGGGCGTCTTTTAGCAAGCTGTTTATACGTCTGAGTTTTAAGACCGCCCGGAAAACCGGTATGATGGTGATATAATTTCTCTTCGTATTTCTGCCCGCTTACCGTGATTTTGCCCGCGTTTATAAGCACAACATAATCTCCAAGCTCGTGATGAGGCGCGAACACCGCTTTTTCCTTCCCGCGTAAAATAGCGGCGGTTTTTGCCGCCAGCCGTCCAAGAGCCTTGCCCTCCGCGTCAATAAGGAACCACTTCCGTACAGCGTCCGCCGGTTTAACAAAAATAGTTTTCATAGAAAAACACTTTGCCATAAAGCCTTAAAAAAGTCAATACACTTGTCCGTTCTCATAACAAATAGGACAGTTACGGGATGTGAATGTGTAAGCCCAGAGTAGAGGAAAATTCGGCGGGGGTCAAGAAACCGAGAGCGGCGTGAGGTCTGTAGAAATGGTATTTATACAGCCATTCGTCAACGACTTCAGAAAGTTCC
>JAITDS010000093.1 GCA_031282435.1 Spirochaetaceae bacterium | reverse complement strand
ATACCATTTCTACAGACCTCACGCCGCTCTCGGTTTCTTGACCCCCGCCGAATTTTCCTCTACTCTGGGCTTACACATTCACATCCCGTAACTGTCCTATTTGTTATGAGAACGGACAGAGGGCTTGACTTTTTTTTTATTATGTTACAGTATTTCTTTAATGGGAATTCCCAAGTATGCCGCTGTAGCTCAGTTGGTAGAGCAAAGGACTGAAAATCCTTGTGTCAAGAGTTCGATTCTCTTTGGCGGCAAATGGTTTTAAGACGTAAAAAGGTGCGGGTATCAAATTAGTCAGAACAATCGGCGGTGAGCAAAAAATGTTGTTTGCTTGTTCCTTTTCGCTATAATTTGTTTACTGACAATACTTTAGCATACATCTTTACCAAGAATTTCACATTTCTCGCACACTACCAAAAATCAAAAATGCGTATGTATCCTAATAAGATTAAGTTTTGGCCGCAGGTTTGCGCGTTGCTTATATAACTTAGAAAAGCCGACGCGCTTTTATACTATATAACGTTAGTAGATTGATTCGCGCATTACGATTGGAGCGCAAAACTCGTTGTTCAAGATTGTTGGCCGCGCTGTAAGACACGCTTGATACGCGCCTTTGCAATTCCATTACGCGGGTCAAAACCGGCGAAAGTTTTGATTTTACACAATAATACCCAATAATGACAAACCGCCGGTTAAGTGTATGCGGATACAGGCATAAACGGCTCTTTACCGTGTAAAAAGAAGGCCGGCAGCGCCAATATTCCAGTTTTCGCGCTCCTCCCATGCGGTAATATATATGCCGTTTATTTGGGATTGGCTTGTATAGACAAAATTCTCCGGCAAAGGCGGTAGACCGGTTAAAGACATCGGGGATGAAAAAGTAGCGGTTTCTTCGTAGTCTGAGGCTCCCGGCTCCGCGGCATTCATGGCCGCCGTCATGTATGCGGATGCGGTAATTTCCTCGCCCGCCGGCGCGGACAATTCCATTGTACGCGCATAATAGACGGCGCCGGATTTTTCATCCTTTCGTATAGCCTTAAAGTACCAAAAACCATCATTCGTATCGAAAATTTCTTCAATATCCCAGTCGTTTACGCCTGAAAACTTAGAAAAAACAGGAATATTTATACTTTCCAGACCAGATTCGTTGTCTTTTATCGTAAAAAATCTTGATGCCGGCGGGGAGATTTCATTTTTCCCAAAAAAATCATTGCGATAGATTAAAAAAACAGGTTTTTTTTGAAAAAAGAATACACTGTGCATGGTATATGACGGCGTAAATTTCGATTCTGTTAAAAAATAAAGCTCTAAAACACCGTCATCGCTTCTTTTTACCAGCCAAAACCCTCCGCGATTTACAGCGATAACTATACTGTCCTGCCATTCAACCATATCAACGACATACTCTGCCAACGGCCATGCCTTAAACGGGTTTAACGCGGCGTTTTCCGGCGTGTCAAGCTGGCGAAGTGTGTTCGATTCAAATTCCACCCATACCGGTTTATTTTCCACTTCTATCAAAGCTGCCGGCGACTCTCTCGTAAGCGTACCGGCATCCGGATTAACGGCGTAACTGACTGCGCCGTCATCTTTTTTGGAACAGCCGCAAAGAACTAAAATAAACAACAACAATGCTGTCCCGCCGATATGTAGGCGCGAGTAAATTTGCCGCAGTGTATTTCTGTACATCGTGGCGTGATTTGAAAAAAATATCTCTTCTTTTGAATTGTGATTCATGATTGTTTTAATCTAAAGCATTTAACGTTTATTTATTAGAGTTGTTCGGAAAATTACTAATCTTTTCATTACTAAACACACATGGCGTATTGCAAAGATGGTTTTTAAAGATATTAAAGCGGTGGGGCAAAAAATGTTGTTTGCCTGTTCCTTTTCGCTATAATTCGTTTACTGACCATACATTAGCATACTCTTTACCAAGAACTTCACACCTTTCGCCCGCTACCACCGTGAGTGTCCTATTTGTTATCAGAACGGACACGGGTCTTGTTAAAATGCTGTAAAAATACTAGTATTAAAACAGTTTTTATAGAGGGACGGGGAAAATGAAGTTGTATAATTGGCGGCAGGCGGCTATTTTCTCGATATTGAGCGCGCTCATTGTGCTGATGTTTGCTGTAGGCGTAGGTATAATAAAGATACCGCACTCGAATGGAAGTGAAGAATTACAGAAAATAGCGGAAGCGCGGCTGGATCTGCGCGAATCGCCTGAAACTAAAACATTGCAAATAAATACTGCCGAGCTTCAGCCTTATTCCTTAGATGAACGTGAAAATATTGCCATATATGAACAGTTAAACGAAGCTGTTGTCAACATAACGACTGAAACGCAGGCTTACAACTGGTTTTTGGAGCCTGTGCCGCAGGATGGTACATCGGGTTCGGGGACTATAATAGATACCCGCGGTATTGTGCTTACAAACAACCATGTTATTGAAAAGGCTATCAAAGTATTCATCAACCTCGCCGACGGTACGCAAATCGAAGGCAGCGTTAAAGGGACTGATTCCGAAAACGACCTTGCCGTTGTGGAATTTAAACCGCCGCCAGGTGTTGACCTTAAAACGATACCTTTTGGCGATTCCTCTAATCTTAAAGTCGGGCAAAAAGTGCTGGCGATAGGCAACCCTTTCGCGTTTGAGCGAACCTTGACTGTCGGGATTGTGTCAGGTTTAGGCCGTCCTATACAGACATCGCAGCGTAACATCATCCGCGATATGATACAGACGGACGCTTCTATAAACCCGGGTAATTCAGGCGGGCCTCTCATTGACGCTCACGGGCGGATGATAGGTGTTACCACAATGATATACTCTCCGTCCGGCGTTTCCATAGGAATAGGTTTTGCCGTGCCTGTTAATACCGCAAAACGTGTTGTAGCCGAGTTGATAGAGTACGGCAAAGTACGGCGCGGCTGGATAGACGCGAGTATGGTTCAAATATTTCCCGCGCTTGTGCGTTACGCAAAACTTCCTGTTCAAAGCGGACTTTTGGTGTCGCGTACAAAAAAGAGCGGACTTGCCGAAAAAGCCGGACTTAAGCAGGGTAATGATCCGGTGCGCTACGGCTCATCTGTTATATATTTGGGCGGCGATATTATCACAAGAGTCGACGGCATGAAAGTCGATACGCTTGCCGACCTATATTCCGCGCTTGAGGACAACAAGGGCGGTGATAAAATAGAAGTTGAAGTTTTACGCAACGGTAATAAAGTCAACCTTACGATACAGCTTGCGGACAGAGAAGAAGTATTGAATCATCAATAGCAGGTAATATGCTAAACTTGTTGTAACTATTCAGCGGGGGGAAGCCCCCCCACTGTCAACAAGTTAAGCCGAAAAGTGCTGACCCCATCCCCAAATCAACAGTTTGATTTGCGATTATGATGGAAATGAGGTTTTTTCAGATACTCTTTCCTTGCTACTTCCCGGTTTGGCCGTACCGGTACTACCCGCCGTTTTATTTCCTCTACCAGTTCCCCGTATAAATGCTTGCGG
>JAITDS010000091.1 GCA_031282435.1 Spirochaetaceae bacterium | reverse complement strand
ATACCATTTCTACAGACCTCACGCCGCTCTCGGTTTCTTGACCCCCGCCGAATTTTCCTCTACTCTGGGCTTACACATTCACATCCCGTAACTGTCCTATTTGTTATGAGAACGGACATGAACTTGTAAGAAGCGGCGTTGTTTTATATACTAAATACATAGGAGATTAAACTATGGAAGAACAGATTAAAATCGCGCTTGACGATGTTCGCCCGTCTTTACAGGCGGACGGTGGCGACGTGGAATTTGTATCGCTTGCGGAGGACGGCACTGTGTCGCTGAAATTGACGGGCGCTTGCGGCTGTTGCCCACACGCGCAGATGACGCTGAAAAACGGTATAGAAAACTATTTGAAAGAAAAGATACCCGGAGTTACCGCCGTTTTAGGCGTATAGGGATAGGGTCGCTACGTCCGGTAATTTTTTTTCACACGCCCGGTTCAAAACGCTGGATTATCTGGTTTTTTGCGCGGCCTGCGCTATATTCGCGGTGTCGGCGGGCTTTGTTTACGGAAACTGGACGGAGGGCGGCGGCGCGGCGCTTATAGACGTAAGCGGATACAACGGCAACTGGCTTTATCCTGTGGATGCCGCCGGAACCGTCCGCGTCGAGGGGCCGCTTGGGGACACCATAGTGCTTATAGACGGCGGCGCGGCGCGGATTGTGTCCTCCCCATGCCGCAACCAGTTGTGTGTCGCCGCGCCGCCTATCCGCAGACACGGACAATGGACAGCCTGCCTCCCTAACCAAGTGATGGTTTCCGTTGAAAACAAGTCCGCCCCCTCGGACGGCGTAGACATTACTACATGGTAAAAACCGCTTAAAACCGTTATGGCATACTCTTCAAAAGCGCAAAACGGCACATCCAAACTGCCGGTTTTGAGCGCTCTTTGCCTGTTTCTTTCCGCCGTTGAATACATGATACCTAAGCCCCTGCCGTTCATAAGGCTGGGCCTCGCAAACGCGCCGCTTCTGCTTGCGCTGCGGCTTCCGCTTTCTTCTTTTTTGCCGTTGGTCCTTGTTAAGATTTTTGGACAAGCCCTTATCTCAGGAACCCTTTTCTCATACGTCTTTTTACTTTCATTTTTTGGAACAGCGGTTTCGGCGCTCGTTATGTACTTGCTGCGCCGCGTTATACCCGAAAAATACATTAGTTTGCTTGGAATCAATATTGCCGGCGCCCTTTTTTCCAGCCTTACGCAGATAACTCTTGCGCGTTTATTTATTCTAGGACAGGGCGCGATATATATCGCTCCGCCGTTTCTGGCGGTAAGCGTGGTAAGCGGGACGGCACTTGGCATATTCTGTGAACGGTTTGCGGAAAAATCGCGCTGGTACAGGGGCGAAACAACGGAAGAACAGGTTTTTACCACATCCGCCACATCTATGGATATGCCTGTACCCGCGCCGCCGCCGCCGCCGCCGCCGCAAAAAACGCCTTCCCGCAGCGACAACGGCGGCGGCAACAAGACTTTACGGAGCAAAAAATCTTTGCCGGACAGAATTCCGCCGGCGATTCTGTTTTTTTCCGGTATTTTCATGTCCGTTTTGATGCTTTTAAGTCCGACATTGTCGTTCAGGCTGACGTTGTTTTTTATTTTTCTAATTGCGGCCATGCTTGCGGGAAAAGCGGGGAATATTCTTTTTATGTTCGTGTTCTTTTTCGTGATAGTATTTTTTAACGCGCTCATTCCCTACGGCAGGGTCATATTCAAAATAGGGGCTTTCACCCTAACGGAAGGCGCGCTTGAACAAGGCATAGATAAGGCGGCGGCGCTCGAAGGTCTTGTAATGCTGTCCCGTCTAACAATAAGCCCCCGCCTCAGACTGCCGGGCAAGGCGGGGGCGCTGCTCGGCGAAGCTTTTTTACTGCTTCCCCGTCTTTACGATAAAAAAACAACGATTCATGCAAAAACTTTTATAAGCGATATTGATAAAGTTCTACTTGAACTCGATTCATCCAATCACAAATAACCCCCCCCCCCCCCAGCCCCGCCGGTGGGGCGGCCGGTGGCTTTCCGGCCTCGTGTTCAATTTGAAAAGGGCGTTGGCTTACGAGAAATATGCTTAATTTTGGCAATCAAAATTCGGGCGCATTTTTGCCTGCCGTGCGGCAGGCAAAAACCGGGCTATCCGCTATAATTAAACAGGACGGCGTGAAACGCCGTCCTGTTTAATTCCGCTACTATCCCTTGCGCGAATCAAAACCGCATACGCGGTTTTGATTTTACGGGGTTTGCGGAACGCAAACCCCAATCGCCCTACTCGTTCATTGGAGTTGTTCGGAAGCTTCAGTTTTCGCAAGCCAAGCCAAGCCAAGCCAAGCATGGCGGCCATGCTTGGCTTGCAACTTCCGCTTAAAAGACTTGGGCGGCAAGCAATCAGGTTGGCGAATAAGCCCGTTGCCGTTTTAAGCAAACAGCTTGTCTATAAAGTCCAATGACAATAAAATAAAACGATGAAGCGGCAGAAAGCCCTTATAGCCATGAGCGGCGGAGTAGATAGTTCCGTGGCGGCGTATCTGATGAAACAGTCGGGCTGGGATTGTATCGGCGCTACCATGAAACTTTTTGACTCGGACGAACAAGGGGCGGAGCTTAGAAAATCATGCTGTTCGCTGAACGATGTAAATGACGCGCGGGATGTCGCGTACCGTTTGAACATACCGCACTATGTTTTAAATCTTAGAGAAGATTTTCACAAAAATGTAATTGAACGTTTTATAAAAATATATGAGGAAGGCGGAACCCCAAATCCTTGTATCGACTGTAATCATTTTATAAAATTCAACCGTTTACTATTACGGGCTAACGAGCTTGAATATGATTATCTTGTTACAGGGCATTACGCTCAAATAGAAAAATCCGGCGGCAGATTTTTATTAAAAAAATCCGCGGATAAAAAAAAAGATCAAAGTTATGTTTTATACACTATGACTCAGGGGCAGTTAAAAAGCACGGTGTTCCCATTGGGCGCAAAACAAAAAGATGAAGTCCGCTCTATTGCCGCCGGACAGAATTTTATAAACGCCGCAAAACAAGATAGTCAGGATATATGTTTTGTGCCGGACGGAGATTATGGCACTTTCATTGAAAGATATACCGGCAAGATATATCCGGCGGGCGACATTATGGATTCGGAAGGGAACGCGATAGGGCGGCATAAAGGTTTTGTCCGTTATACAATAGGTCAACGCAGAGGGCTTGGCGTTTCGTCAAAAACAGCGCTGTATGTTTTGTCAAAATCAAAAGCGGATAATTCGGTAACTATCGGCGCGGAAGATAAGTTGTATTCAAAAACTTTGATTGCGGATAATATCAATTTGATAGCCTGTGATAATCTTTCAAAGCCGCTGCGCGTATGCGTAAAGACCCGTTATTTGCAGCGGGAACAAAGCGCGTCCGCCGAGCAAATAGCGGACGATATTATACGAATAGAATTTGACGAACCTCAGCGGGCAATAACATCGGGTCAAGCCGCGGTTTTATATGACGGCGAATATGTTATAGGCGGCGGCGTCATCAAAGGCGCGTCATAGATGGCCTCAAACGCCGGTAAAATAGTATTTTATATCTATTATTAGAATTGTTTGGAAAGTAGAGTTGTTCGGAAACTTCAGTTTCCGAACAACTTCCACTTAAAAAATGCAAAATAATATGCCTTTTGCAAGGACTTGGGCAACAAGCAATCAGGGTGGCGAA
>JAITDS010000050.1 GCA_031282435.1 Spirochaetaceae bacterium | reverse complement strand
ACGCCAAATAAAAAATGGTAGTAGACCCCACAGTTAAATAATTTCCTTACAGAACGAACCACGTAAATAATTTCAACGCCTACAAGATACCTCGCGGCTTGCCGCGAGGTGGTTCATTTGAGGCAATGCGGTGGATTGACGAAAAGTTCGCATTCGCGCTATATTGCCTATCATGAATATTCATTCGCAAGCGCGGTTCGATAATACGCCCCATGGGGCTTTTCCTGTTACCGGCAATGGCGTGTCCGGCGGCAATGACGCAAAGCGCGCCCAAGACGCTTTTAGCGGCGTGAATACCGGCATAAGATTCCCTCCTCCCCAAAAACGCATCTTAAGCGCCGAGCTTACGCGGGCAATAAGTCTAAACCCGAATGACACGGAGGCATATTGCCGCCGCGTCTTGTTATATTACGGAAAAGGGGAACACAACAACGCTATAAATGACTGTGTGCAGGTTATGAACCTCGCCCCAAATAACGCGGAAGCGTATTACAAACGCGCTGTGGCGGATATTAACCAGGTGATAAAAATCGGCCGGAATCACGCGGGCATCCTGAAAAATCTTATGATACTTCAAGAAATAATGAAAATATTATGAGAGGACTTTAGCTGTGAAGTTAAAAATAACAGTTGTTTCTTTGTTTTTTATATTACTAGTGTCCTTGTCCCGCGTTACCGCCGGCGGCAGGCCGCAGTCAGTCTCGGATGACTACTATACCCCGGATGACTACTATGCCCCGGATGACTACTATCCATGGAAAAAATATCCATATGACCACTGGAGAATAGAACGGTATGCGGCGATGGCTAAACCCGCCGCAGGCTACGGCAATTATAGCGGAAGCGGAACGCCTAAAACCGCCGGGGCGTATCTTGACAGGGGAATAATATTTGCCATGCGCGGCGATTACGATATGGCCATAGAAGACTTTAGCGAAGCGATAAACCTGAACCCTGAATACCACACCGCGTGGATGTTGCGGGGCAGGGCAAGGTTTGCCAGTATATCTAATGTAATTGCTGTCGGAGAAAAATTCAGTGGATTTTCCTTAATGCTTCGCAACCCCCAAACACTTTCTGACGGCGAAAAGTTTGAATATGACGAAATTATAACCGACTATACCCTAGCTATAAAATTTGGTCCAAATAACACAAATGCTTATTTGGGGCGCGGCAATGTTTATTTGAGTAAAGGCGATTACGACCGCGCCATAGCGGACTTTAATCTGGCAATAAAACTAAGCCCGAATTCAGCGGATGCGTATAACAACCGCGGCAACGCGTATTACAGCAAAAGGAACAACGACCGCGCCATAGCGGATTATAACCGGGCGATAAAACTCGATCCGAATTTCGCGCCGGCGTATTTCAACCGCGGTTTGGCATATTACAGCAAAGGGGACAACAAGTTCGCCATAGCGGATTATAACCGGGCAATAAGACTTGCCCCGGATTTCGCGCCGGCGTATAACAACCGCGGCTTGGCTTATCGCCACAGAGGGAACAACGACCGCGCCATAGCGGATTATAACCGGGCGATAAAACTCGACCCGGATTTCACGCCGGCGTATTTCAACCGCGGTTTGGCATATTACAACGAAGGGGACAACAAGTTCGCCATAGCGGACTATAATCAGGCGATAAGACTCGACCCGAATTTCGCGTTGGCGTATTACAACCGCGGCTTAGCGTACCGCCAAAAAGGAGACAACGACCGCGCTATGGCCGACTATGATCAGGCGATAAGACTCGACCCGGATTTTGCGCCGGCGTATGCCGGCCGTAGCTTTGTGTATTTGAATAAAGGTGAGTATGACCTTGCCATAGAGGACTGTAATCGGGCGATAAAGCTTAACCTGAATGACGCGCGGGCGTATGTTGGCCGCGGCTTTGTGTATTTGAATAAAGGGGATAAAGACCGCGCCATAGAAGACTATAATCGGGCGATAAAACTCGACCCGAATTACGCGTCGGCGTATTACAAACGCGCCTGGATTTATGAAAATAGAGGGGAATACGCTCGCGCCATAGCGGACTATAATCAGGCAATAGAACTCAACCCGAATAACGAGAGCGCAAAGGAATTACTCGGAATGCTAAATTTTATGCGGTGATTCCGTTTGAACATATCTTGTATACGCAATGGCGGATTTTACACGGTCTTAGGGCTCGTCCCTAAATAATTTTCCTCCGGGTGCCGATATGAAACCAGGGGATGGGGCATAAAACAGTAGCATTCATGGGGAATAACCGATGCGTTTTGGGAAGCCGTGCGGCCATTAATACCGAAAAGAGAGCGCCAGGATGACAGGGAATACCGCCGGAAACCGGGAGGAGGCCGCCACGCCATGAACCCACGCACAGTCCCTTCAAGAAATCTTCTATTGTCCTGCGTACCGGTATCCAATGGAAGGCGATACCCAAAACATTTGGAGCGGCAAGTTCTATTCACCGGTATTTCCGGTTTTGGTGCGAAAAGGGGTTCTTCCGGGCTTTGCGGATTGCCGGACTGGAACACTATGAAGAAGGGCGGGGCATCGACCGGACATGGCTGAGCAGGGACGGTTGTATGAGTAAAGTGCCTCTGGCGCAGAAAGCGACGGGGAAAAACCCCGCCGGCCCGGGGAAAAAACGGAAGCAAACGGCATCTTCCGGTGGACGGGGCGGGGGTACCGTTGGCGCCGGTGGTAATCGGAGCTAACTGCCACGACGTATCCCGACTCGAAGTGCTACCGGATTCTTTTCAGGTTGAGCGGCCTGATATTTTTGAGACCCCTCAGCATTTATGTCTTGACAAGGGGTATAGCGGGGGCCGGCCTTAGAGATTGTTGTGCTAAGCGGGTTTATCCCCTATATCAAGATTCGTGGGCAAGAAAGCATAGAAAAACAGCACAATCCTGAGTATAAGGCACGCCGTGGATAGTGGGATCTGCTCACTCGTGGATGAACCGTTTTCGCAAGATACCGGTTCGTTTTGAAAAATTAGAGGGTCTTGGCTTGCTTATGCTCGCGTGCGCCTTCATCGCTTTCCGTAAAGTATTTGTTATTTAGGGACAAACTCTGCCGGATTATCAAAATACGGGTTATCTCCGGGGAGCAAACGATATCCCCTGTAACCATTCCACCGCAAGAGATACAGGATATTCGGGGGCTTTTTTCAACGTACCGGCTGTACAAGAAACAGAACACCCAACTTAAGAACCGGATATACTCGGCTTTGAAGGAACAACTATACGGATTTACGCGGGAAGAAATTTTTGATAAGAGCAGTCGGATGAAGATACGGAAGATTTCCACTAATCCGGTGTTGAGATTCCGAATAAATCAGTTGACGGGTCGGCTTAAAAGGGAGGAGGCGGATGCGGGGGCGCTAAAGAGCGGATACTAGCGTTCGCCGAGCCGTTCATGCCCCAAATCGACATCTTGACCGGCATGAAGGGGGGAAGGAAACCCTGTTTCCTCAGCGTATTTATAACTATAGCCATTATCGCGGATATAATCGATGTGAGCCGGTTTAAGGACTCTAAACAGTTTATTTCGTATTTACGGTCAGCTCCCCGTGTCTCAAACTCCAACACGTCAACGAGTATAAAGGGAACGAATGAACCACCTCGCGGCAAGCGCGCCTAAGGTCGAAGACCGGCGTTTGCGGCGAGGTAATCTTGTAGGCGTTGAAATTATTTACGTGGTTCGATCGGGTAAGGAAATTATTTAACTGCGGGGGTTTGCGGCGCAAACCCGTCTAATACCATTTTTTATTTGGCGTTGCCAGCTTGAACCGCCCTAAAGGGTGGGGAAGCAGACCCCGCTGCGAATAAAACAGCGCCCCCTTTTAATTGTCCGCTAACAGCGCGAATGAGGGATTAGAACTGTTCAAAAACTTGAGTTTTTGCAAGCCAAGCATGGTCGCCATGCTTGGCTTGGCCAACAAGCGCTAAAAACTTGTTCGATAAGCAACCGGGTTATTGACTTGTTCGCCAATCCGGTTGCTTGTCGCCCAAGTCCTTGCAAAATGCCCCGCATTTTACGGGCATTGTTAGACAAGCAAGCGGTTAAGATTCAACCGGCATCCTTGATTTTACAGGGAAAATTAACTTCGTGCCTGTGATAGGGATGCATATCCGTTTAACCTGCGGACACCCTATAAAGCGCCCGCCCTGCCGTGCGCGGTGAGTGATGGACTTTCCGCCATAAAAATAGTATACTGCCTCTTAACATGGCGTATTTAATAGGCCATTTAAAAATTTTTAGATGAGGAGGAGTTTTAGAAATGAAAAAACTCAAACTAAGTTTAGCGGCGTTTATTGTAACGCTCGCTATTTCGTCATGCGGCGGCGGCGAGGATGGCGGCATACTTGCAGGCGGCGCGGACACCCCTCAGACGCCGCCGGCAGGAAAGACTGAAACAGCGATAGTTGTTACATTCAAGAACGGCTGGGAGGATGCGCCGGAGGCGGAGTTGAAGGACGACTCTTATACCGCCTTTGAGATTCACAAAAAAATGACGCTGGAAAAAGTGAACGCCGTTGTAAACACGGACGAACTTAAAGCGTACGAAGCCGCCCATGAAATATGGAAAGAGGTAAAAGCAAAGTGGGACGCCTATTACAAAGAATTAGCCGAATATCAGGCAAACGAAGATACAACATCCCCCCCCCCCCCAA
>JAITDS010000189.1 GCA_031282435.1 Spirochaetaceae bacterium | reverse complement strand
CCCCCAAACCCCCCCCCTAAGCTATTTTTTGCCGCATAAACCAACCCCCAACACCACACATACACAATATCCCGGGCGGGGGGGGGGGTAATTCAAGTGAATTTTTGTTTTTTCTCAATTTTTTTTAATATTAGTTCACGTCATTTTGGCGTGTCATTTTTGCCCATGTATGTCATAATGACACGTATAGCAAGGGTTCACCTTCAATTTTCATCGGTGTTTTTATAAGGCGCACGTCAAACTTCGGGTAATATTCTGAACTTATTATTATAAATGAGGATATACCGGACTGAAAAGTTTACTAAAATGTAGGTATGGCAACAGTAGCATTAAAATGCCCGTTTTGCGGAAGCTATGTTTGCTGCAATAATTCTAGAGCATTACCCGTTTTTTAGAAAAACAAAAAAGTCATGAAATGTTGAAAACAACTCGTGCAAATACGGCATTAAAGTAGCACCGATTGCGTCAACATAGTTGACGAATTCTCGATTGAATGAATCGGTGCTTCCTTAGAAAGCTCAACGCGCTTGCGCGTTGAGCCGCGCAATGCGATTGTAGGGGTGCGGAGCCACGCAGTGGCGAAGCAGACACGGCGCCCCCTGCGGGGGCGATGTGGCCGGAGCGACAGCGGAGCCCCGAAAAGCGCGGTTTCCAGCGCTTTCGCGCTGGAAATGCGCCAAAATTAAAAAAATAGTTTTAATGTTCAATTGCCGGGAAACTTCAAGTTTCCGCAAGCTATACGCGGCTAAGTTCCGCTGAAAGAGGACTTGCAAGCTAGTTGAAGCTTAGTCGGAGTAATGGGAGTAGGCGGCGAGCGAGGCCAATTCCCTGCCTTAAAATTTTTTGCGGCGGCTATTTATTTTTTGTAAATATATTCAGCAAGCGGGACAAAATGCCTTTTTGCGGGGCCGCGGCATCTTGTCTCTTGGTACTGGACGTTTCCGATGAACGTCCTGTTTCGACCGTTTGCGCCGCGTTCCTGCTGTCCGCGCCGCGTTCCTGCCGTCCGCGCCGTGAACGGCCCTTGCGTTGTCCGGCCTGCTGTTCAGCCGTTTTGTTATTGTGGCTTCCTGTAGCCGTGTTTGCGGAAGGAGCGCTTGCCGTCTCACCTGCGGCACGGGATTTTTCCGGTTTACGCCGTCTTCGCGATTGAGCGTTTTTGCCGCCGCCGCTTTCGTTATTCGAGCGCGAAACGCCGCTTTCCGCCGGCTTTTTGCCGGAATATTTATTTTTGTAATAAGCCATTCGTTCTTCCAGCGGTAAGCCCAGCACCGAAGGATCCGCCGTTCTTTCGTCCTGTATTGTAGGATTTTGGGAGCGTCCGTGCCGTACTGTCTTGGGTCTGCGCTGTTCGCGCTGTCTAGGCGGCACCGCGTGTCCGGGTTGTTCGCGCCGCGCATCTTCCCGTTGGCGCGGAGGTCGGCGTTCCCGTATCTCCTCACCGTACAAATTGTCGGACGCTACCTGCGCCGGAATTTTGTTTTCGATATATTTTTCAATGTCCGCTAGTTCGTATACATCCTGCTCGCTGGCAAAACTTATCGCCCTGCCTGTCTTGCCCGCCCGCGCCGTCCGGCCTATGCGGTGGACATAGTTTTCCGCTTCGGAAGGAAGATCGTAGTTTATTACCAGCGCAAGTCCTTCAACATCCAAGCCTCGCGCCGCAACGTCTGTAGCTACCAAAAAGCGCGTTTTTCCCGCTTTAAGGCTTTCGATGATTGCGAGGCGTTTTTGCTGCGGCAAATCGCCGGAAATAAATTCGCAGGGTATTCCGTTTTCCTGCAGGCGTTTGGCTACGATTTCGGTGTAACGCTTTGTATTACAGAATATAATCGCGCTCTCCGGATCTTCACGGCGTAGTATACCCAGTAGTAGTTTCATTTTATTTGTGGCAGGGACGTGATAGAGTAATTGACATATCTCGTTTACAGTTATATGTTCCGGTTCAATTTCTATTTCCAGCGGTTCTTTCGTGTATTCGTAGGCAAGGTTTTTAACGTAAGTGTTCAGTGTTGCGCTGAAAAGCATGGTTTGACGGCGGTCCGCCGGAGGTACCACTTTAACCAGTTTGCGTAAATCGGGGTAAAAACCCATGTCGAACATTCTATCCGCTTCGTCCAGCACTAAAAAAGCAATGTTCATTAGATTCATTTGGCCGGAGGCATTCAAATCAAGTACACGTCCGGGTGTTCCAATTAAAATTTGCGCGTCATCACGCAATATTTTCTGTTGAGCGCCGTATCCCACCCCGCCGTAAAACGCGCCGGTCTTAAACGGAAGGTACTTTCCTAAAAGTTTTGCCTCGTCCTCCACCTGTACCGCCAACTCCCGTGTCGGCACCATAATAAGCGCCTTACGTCCCACAAGAGCGGGTTCTGATATTAGCCGCTGCATAATTACAATAAGGTAAGCAAGCGTTTTGCCTGTTCCTGTCTGCGATTGGACATACAAGTCCCGTCCGCTGAAAGCGTTGGCTATTACCTGTGCTTGAACCGGCATAGCGCTGATAAAGTCCGCCTCGGCAAGACCGCGTTTCAGCTCACTATCTAATGCAAGTGTTGAAAACTCCATGAATAATAAAAACGTATCAATTTTTTAGAACTTTTACAAGTACCCTGTCCGTTCTGATAACAAATAGGACAGTTACGGGATGTGAATGTGTAAGCCCGGAGTAGAGGAAAATTCGGCGGGGGTCAAGAAACCGGGAGCGGCGTGAGGTCTGTAGAAACGGTATTTATACAGCCGTTCGTCAAC
>JAITDS010000102.1 GCA_031282435.1 Spirochaetaceae bacterium | reverse complement strand
ATTAAAACCAATGAACTGTCCAGGACATATTTTGATATATAAAAATGGGCCTGTTAAAAAAATCTTATGCGTTTACCCTGTTCAAAACGGATGCCCACTTGACAAAATTTTTCGTTTTTTATATCCTATTATTCCGATAGGGATTGTATGCCACAATTTGATATAAAACTGTTGATTGAATTTTTTCCGGCAATTCTCGCCGCGCTACCGGTCACGTTGAAACTGGTGGGGGTCGCCGTTTCGTTGGGCCTCTTGTTCGGCGTTTTGATGGCGGTTTTGCGGATAGAGCAGGTTCCCGTGCTCAGGCAGGTATCGGCCTTTCTCGTTTCGTTTATACGGGGGACGCCGGTGCTCATCCAGATGTTTGTCATCTATTACGGCCTTCCGATGATGCTTTACCCCTTGGGGATCAACATCGTACGGGCGGACAAGATGGTGTTCATTTATATTACGTTCTGCCTGAACGCTTCCGCGTTTTTTTCGGAGATCATTCGTTCGGCGATTCTCGCGGTGCCGCACGATCAATGGGACGCGGCACTGGCGGTCGGACATAACAAATTCCAGAGCTATCTCCGCATAATCGCGCCGCAGGCTGTGGTTATTGCCATTCCCAGCTCGGGTGTTATGTTTGTGAGTCTTTTGCAGGATACGGCGCTGACTATCGCGATGGGCGTTCAGGATGTACTGGGAAGCGCGGAAACACTCGGACGGCATACCTTTCATTTTATGGAAGCGTATATTGATGCCGCGGTCATTTTTATTGTTTTGTCTTTCGTTATTCAGCAAGTCTTTGCGCGTATTGAGGAAAAAACGCGGACAAAAAAGGTACAGGGGAAGTAGGCGGGAAACCGCCTAATTTATATTTTTTTTATTTTTTTAAGGAGGCTTTATGAAAAAAGCTTTGTTGTTCGTTATCGTTTTGGCTGTTGCGGGACATGTAATTGTTTACGCGACCGGCGCCGCTGACAAGAAAGAGGCGGGGAAAGGTGTTACAACGGTTGTTGTCGGAACAGGTGTCAAATATGAACCCTATTGCTATACTGACGCGGCCGGGAATCTTATTGGGTATGACCACAAGCTGCTTCAAGAAATTGACCGTCGGCTACCGCAGTACGAGTTCAAATATGAAACATTTGATTTCGCCAACATTCTCGTCGCGCTGGGAGCGGGAAAAGTTGACATTGGGGCGCACCAATATGAACCAAACCCCGACCGCCGCGCTACCTATCTCTTTGGCGATGAAGAGTACAACGACTATGACAGTTGGTTAACGGTAAAAGCGGACGGCCCGTGGGCACAGGTCAATTCAATCGACGATCTTGCGGGTAATCCGGACGCCATTATCAGCGTGGGGCTTGGTTCGAATAGGGAAGCGTTTGTGAAGAACTATAATCAGAACCATGACGCGGCGCATCAGCTTATCTTACAGCCCTACACGGAAGACGCGGTCTTGCTTGAAAATCTCAAATCGGGCCGGGTTTCCGCCACCTTGCAGATCTTGCTGAATATCGACCGTTACAACAGCGTTACGGAAGGCCTGAGGCTAATCCCCCGGGGAAACAAGCCGGTCATTGACTCAGGCGCGTATTTTATCTTTGCCAAAACCGGCGTGGAATTGAAAGAAGCGGTTGACGGGGCGTTACGCGACATAAAAGCGGACGGGACATTTGCCCGGATTTATAAAGAATCCGTTACCGATTATTACGCAAATCTCAAATAAGGAACTGTAAAGAAATAATATGACTGTTTTGTCATGTTATTTCTTTTACAGTTCCTACGCGGCGCCCCGAAGGAGCGGTCTCCTTCAGGGCGCCGCGCTGTAAGCTCAATTTGAGGCCATGCGGAGCTTGGCTTGCGGAAACGCTGCGATTTTCGGGCGACTCAAAAAACACGAAGAAAAGGTGAAAAATGGATTTCGATTTTATATTTTTTGTACAGGCACTGGGGGCGGCCTTTCGCGCTGTGCCGCGTGTACTGCTTATCGTGCTGTGTACACTCGTTTGCGGTACCGTGATCGGGATGCCGATGGCGTTGGTCCGTTTTTACCGGGTGCGTTTTCTCAAAACATTTTTTGACGGACTGATTACTATTCTCCGGGGCATTCCCTATTTGATTTTCCTCCTGATGTTTTATCTCATTTTCGGGCAGCACCCTGAGGTTGATATTATATTGGTGACTGCCCTGGCCCTTGGGGTCTCTTTTTCCGTGCGTATATCGGAGGCGATTCGCGGGGCGCTTGAATCCATCGGGCGCGAGCAGTTTGACGCGGCATATTCCATAGGGCATACCGGAGGCGCTGTTTTTTGGCGCGTCGTATTTCCCCAGTTGATTCCCGCAGCACTGCCGCCGTTGTCAAACGTGTTTATTTGGGTGTTAAAATCACTTCCCGCGGCGAGCATGATCGGCGTAAACGATATACTCAATTCGGCGTTGAGCGAAGCGACGATTAATTACCGGTATCTGGAGGCGTATTTAGCGGCGGGGTTGCTTTTTTGGGTGCTGTTTATCATAGCGGAAAAGATTTTTCTGACGATCGAAAAGAATTTTTTAGCAAAAACAACAAAGGCGGTGGCATAAATGCTTGAAATAAAACAAATACGAAAATCATTCGGCGCGAATCATGTCCTGCGCGGCATTGATTTTAACGTGAACGAAGGCGACGTCGTCGCGTTGCTGGGGCCGTCCGGTTCGGGGAAGACGACGCTCCTGCGCTGTATCAATTTTCTGGAAAAGGCGGACTCGGGTTCCATCCGAATCGACGATTTAAGCGCCGATTTTGCGAAGATAAGCGGCAAGGAAAAGGTTGCCATACGGCGGAAGACGGCGATGGTTTTTCAGAATTACGCGCTTTTCGCCAACAA
>JAITDS010000049.1 GCA_031282435.1 Spirochaetaceae bacterium | reverse complement strand
ATTCAGCACTGAATCGTGGCTGAACTGTATGAAAAAGTATATATTTTGTCTGTATCTGCAATGAATACCAAAGCCCAATCCCCTTAACTTGTTGACAGTGCTTTCCCCCTCCCCCGCTGATATAGTTACAACAAGTTTAGTACATTACCTAAACGCGAGGCGGGAACTCCGCTGACCGGCGGGCTACACAAGTCGAATTCAATTTGGTAACATATCTTATAATGAAAAAAAGATTTATCCCAAAAATTATTGGATTATTAGTAATATATTTTGCTGTTTTTGTTTTAATTTCGTTTGCACAGTTTGCGCCGAGGGATAACTTTAGTAAGCAGGCGGGCGCTTTACGCATTAGCGGTAATTTTGAGCGGGAAGCGGACGGCGAAACGCCGAAACCGGCGGACGGAACTGATGAATATTTTGTTAAGGACGGCGTATCGGCATCGTTTGGCGGTTTGGAGTTTCATCTTTCCGGCAACGCCGACAGTGGTTTGGCTTATACCGGCCCCGACGGGAAGGCGCGGGCGGCTTATCCTGAAACTATGACGCTTTCTAAAGACGGCGCGAGGTTTAGACTTTCCGGCGGAAACGAACTTTTGTTTTATACAGGCGGCGATTCCGGCGAAAACGAGTTGGTTATAAGCGCCTTAATTACAGGAGACGTTGAGGAGATTCTGCTGCCTTTTAAGTTGTATAACGACGCTAAAATTAAAAGGAACGAGCTGGGCGGATTTAGCGTTAACTACGACAACGCCTTTTATGGTTTTGGTATGGGACAAGTTGACGAGAAAGACAGGATTATTTTTTTGAGCAAGGCCGCGCCTTCCGTTTCATACGGCGCTATTCTGTCTGACGATTTGCTTAATTTTAACAATTTTGTCGTTTTGGGCAGTATGGACGCGCCGCTTTATAACGAACAGTTGACCCGCTGGCGGGATGTGGCGTTTGCCGGTTGGGAAAGGCGCATAAACTCCGGCAGTTTTGACGAGTATCTTGCTACCGCGTTTCTTGCGGAATCCGCCAGACGCGGTGTTTTGAGACGTTCTTTATCTATAATTCCAGCCGTATTCCGCAGAAGTAATACCCGAACCTTTCTTTCCGCGCCTTTTCTGGGCGGTTTGAGAGCGTCCTTGAATGGTTTTACGGAATTTGAGCGGGAGAGAATGGCACAAATTACTTCGTATACGCAGACAGATCCCTCGGCTTTTTTAACGGAGGCGAATGTTTTTAAATATTTGTCCGAAAGAGGCAATTACGAGCTTTTTGACACCGGTATAGCTTATGTAAACGAATTAAACACTTCAGCCGTAACGCTTGATATGTGCGCGGGGATTTTTGAAGGTTACATTGCGTGGATGGAAAAACGAGGCGACGACGAAAATCCGTTTGAAAGACTTATTGCCCGCGCCCGTCCGGTTGTTTCCGCGCATCTTAAAAAAGACGCAAACGGCCTTCGTGTTTTTGTTGTAGAGACGGATGTTGATGTCGAGTATAATCTGCGGCTTGGTTCCGCTATCGCTTCTTACGGTGAGGCGGCGGATAACAGCGGCTGGCTCGCTATAGGACGGTCTTTGGTTCTGTCGGCGCTGTCGTTTTCCGGCGAGGACGCTTCGATAAGCGCCAGACTGGATTTACAGGCGGATGGCGAGTTTACGACTTCCGCTTCCGCCGGAACTTTGACCGCCGCACGGATATACGCCGGCCTTGAGCTTTCCGGTTTCTATCCCCATACGGCTGATTTGGACGCTATAAGCGGCAGCGGTTACCTTTGGACAGTTTCGCCCGCAGTTACGGCTTCGTTTAACGGTAATGTGCTGGATATTGGCGTGGCGTTTAAGCCGGGCGACACGCATTATATCTATATTTTCAATGTCCGGCCCTTCAGCAAAATCCAGCTTCGTAACATCGATTGGCGCTCCGATGCCCAATTTGAACAGTACGACGCGCCGGGCTGGTTCTACTCGTCTTCCGCGAATGTTTTAATGTTGAAAATAGCTCAGCAGGTTGACGTGGAGCATATCAGAGTGTTTTTTTAAACCCCAGCCCCACTATATAGGTTTCGAAAGATGATGAACGGCAGGCTTCCGGTTTGAATGTTTTAAGCTGTTTGAATTTCGGGCGAGTTTCCTTGATTAGGGCGGCGGTGTCTTGGCCCTGAAAGATTTTGATACAGAGCGCGCCGTCCTGGCGAAGCGAGACAGCGGCATAAGACAAGGCGGCGCGGACCAGTTCCTCCGAGCGGGCCGTGTCGAGTCCGCGGTCCCCGCTGGTTGACGGTGCGGCATCGCTTAGGATTAGACAGTACGGACCTTTCGCCGCGAGTTCCGCTTGCGTGTCCGCGGCGAATATGTCGGCTTGCTTAAAGAAAAAGTTTTGTCCGGCGAACAACCCCGCCCCGTTATGGTCAGATAACGGCGAGATGTCGCAGGCGGCAAGAAAGCCGCATCCGTCAAATTTACGAAGTATATACAGACTCCAGCTTCCCGGAGCCGCGCCGAGTTCCAATACTTTGTAATCCGCGTTAATTTGCCCTTTACTTTTGGGTAATAAACCGAATTTTTTGTCTATTTCCTGCAATTTATATACGGAACGCGCGGGGTATCCTTCTTTTTGCGCTTTTAGCGACCAAAAATCTAATTTTTGATAGTTTGACATTGCCTTTCCGGTAAATTAAAATAATACTATGTCTTTTGACGTTATGCCCTTTGATTATAGTTCACGCCTGCAAAAAATTGAAGCCGTGTTGACGAATACTTTGCCGGAGAAGCCGGATTCCGAATGGTTTAGGCGGATTTTTTTTGACGACGGCGAAGAATTCCGGCTTCCGCCCGGATCTTCGGCGTTGCTTGAACCTTGCATTGACCTTTTGGGACGCGGCGGTAAGCGCTGGAGACCGCTTCTGATGCTGCTTGTATGCGAAGCTTTGGATGGCGGCGAGGCGGCTTTGCCTCTTGCGCCGCTTGTGGAGTTTTGCCATAACGCGAGTCTTATTCATGACGACATTGAAGACAGCTCGGAGGAACGCCGCGGGAAGCCCGCCGTTCATTTGCTTTACGGTACTGATACCGCGATAAACAGCGGTAGTTTTTTGTATTTTTTGCCGCTTTCCTGTATTGACGGCTGGGACGCTCCCTGCGAGGCTAAACTGCGGCTTTATTCGTTTTGGGCGCGTGAGATGCGCGTACTGCATTTCGGGCAGTCTTTGGATATTGCGTGGCACCGGAACTGGAATATTGCGCCTTCTATCGATGATTATTACAAAATGTGCGCGTCAAAGACCGGGGTTTTAGCGCGTTTCGCGGCGCGGACCGGGGCTTTGGCCGCCGCTTACGGCAGGAAGGAAGCCGCCGAAAAGGAAAATTCCGCCGCCGTATCGCTTTTTGTGTCAGCCGCCGAAAAACTCGGCGTTGGTTTTCAGATAATTGACGACGTAAAAAATCTTACGGTTGGCGTGTCCGGTAAAAGGCGCGGCGATGATATTGTTGAAGGAAAGAAAAGTTTACCCGTGCTGTTATACTTGAACGGCGCTTCGCGGGACGGCGCGGAATTGGAACGGCGGCTCGCTTTGGTAAAGCGCTGTTTCGCGGCGGCGGAGGAGAGCGGAAATCCGGCGCATCGCGGCGTGGCAAGTCATGCCTCTGAAAATTTTCCGCCTGAGGTAGAGGAGTTGATAAATGCTCTCGATGAGGCAGGCTGTATTGAAAAGGCCGCCGGCTATGGGCGCGGACTGCTGGCGGAAGCGGGAAGGCTTTTTGACTCCGCTTGTGATTCTGCCGGCACGTCCGGCGGCGAGGCGCGCTTTTTATTGGCCGGCTTTACCGGATTGATTACTTGATTGATTACTTGATTGATTACTTAAGCGGCCAGTCGGCATCCGGCGGCTTTCCTGACTTGCGTTCAACAAGAAAGGGGCGAAAGCTCACGAGATAAATCCTCTAATCAAAATTCGGGCGCATTTTCACGCCGCTAAAGCGGCGCAAAAACCGGGCTATCCGCTCCAATTAAACGGGACGGCGTTTTACGCCGTCCCGTTTAATTCCGCTTCTATCCCTTGCGCGTTGACCGGGTTTGCTTACAGCAAACCCGTTTAAGATGTAAAAGCAAATTGACCTTTCTGCCGGCGGACAAATGCGGACCATTGACAGGCCGTGCCACCAGGCAGGCTGGTATACTCCTTAGGCATGGAAACAGTATTGGGAAAATCCCGCAAAAAATTGTCCGGCAAAGGTGCGTGTGTGTCCCCCGCAGAGGGGGTAGCGGAAGATCAAACGTAGGGAGATGCGGGCGCGCCGTAGGCACGGGCATATCGACCGGAGTGCGAGGCTGTAGAGCGGGGGGGGGGGGGGCGTCCGGTAAGAAGGGCGGCATCCGTGCCTGCCGGCGCTCCGCTATTTCCTTGCAAACACCGCGTCCCTCAGTATCGTAAGCAGAGGTTTTATGCCGCCGAATTTCAGGTAGCCAGCCGCGTGGCGAAAGTATTTTTTGAGGTTTTTCTTGAAATTCGCCCGCTTTCGCCGCCTTATTTCGGCATAAAACGGAGTACGCGAAGCGTAATCCCAAAAGTAACGTGAAAATAGGGTCTGAATAATATGCGTCCACGGCTGAAAATGTATAATTGACGGATTCTTTCCGTATTCGATATACTCCCTTTTCAGAGGCTCAGGCAAATCTGTATATGAATAATCAATGACATAATTCCAGCGGTACGGCAGATAATACGTTTTATCTTCGCATACAATATTTAATATATCCTGATCTAGAAGACTGGCCGCCATACCGAGCATGTCTTCAAGTTTTACCGTTTTACGGAACTGTTCCGCGTTCATCAAAAGTACGCCGGAATTAAAATATTTTCCGGGATTTTTTAAATTTAGTTTATTATATTCATCCGGAATATTTTTGTGATTATACTGAAAAACGTTCAATTGCGATACCGCGCCGACAAGGTTGTCTCCTAAACCGGTTTCGTACAAGCCTCGGACATCGGCCCGGCATATTAAATCACAATCAAAATACAGTATTTTTTTATAATCCGTCAAAATGTACGGCGCGGCAAGCCTAAAATACATTTCAACGGTTAAATGACCGCACGTCTTTAAATTTTCATCCTCAAAATATTCGGCTACATTGATAAAAGAAATTGAAAACCCGGTGAATTTTGCTACCTGTTTTTGCAACATCTCAATATTGGCGGAATCCAGTTTTTTATCAAAAATAAAAACTCTATCCGGGGGCCGCCCCCCCCCCCGCCACCCAGCACGAAACACACCAAACCAAACGGCC
>JAITDS010000023.1 GCA_031282435.1 Spirochaetaceae bacterium | reverse complement strand
ATACCCGTTCCCTTCCCGAACACGGAAGTCAAGCCCTCTAACGCCGATGATACTGACCCTCTAAAGGCCGGGAAAGTAGGTAGTCGCCAGACTTTTTTTTTGCAACCCCCTCGCATCGCGCCTCGCTCTATGCCCTAAACCGCCGTAAATCAACCCAAGTGTAATCTCAAATTGCTCGCCCCTAATCTTAACTCCCAGTTTGCTGTCAAAACGCCCAGGAACGGCGGGATGTTGAAAATACGCCTTTCAGCGGCGGTTGTACGAAGTCATGTAAAATAAAGAAGGTTTTTTGTTGCACCGGAAACTCGCCGTATACAAAAAGGCTGTTGTTGTGTAATGCTGAGCGATGCAACCGAGGCAGCCTGTCGTACTCTGGATAAACCAACATCATGGCGCCTTGAAAAAAATCATGCGTAATTTTTCCTGATTTAATTCATATCACAATACAACAGAGTGCGTAAACTGTTAAAAATCTACAGAATAACAAACACCCCTTTAACTTACACCTTCGACGACGTGATAAAAAGCGCGTTTGGCATATTTCTATTTCAACATTTGCCCATGCTGGGGTATCAGGAATCGTTGGAGCGAGGGAAGCAGAGGAAGAACGCGAAAAACATCCTGAAGGCGAAGGAAATACCGCGCATAATCAGATAACCCGGCTGGTGGATGAAGCGGCGCCTGAAGAGTTTGATGAAAACTTCAAGATGGGCGTAGAACAAGCTGGCAACTTTCAGCACGAGATAATGTTTCAGTGAAAGTTAAGGCTTTGGATAAAACGGCTTAACAGCATCCAGTTCCATGAGGCTTTGGATAAAACTGTTGAGCGCTTGCCGAAAACTGCGCAAAAATACTGACCGATAAAAACAATGGTCAAAATTTTAACACGAGACTTAACGGATTTTCCTTATCATTTCTTTTAATACTGCAGGCAAAAACTTTCCAATGATTTTTTTGAGCCGTCTTTTTAATTCCCAACTTTCGTATTTCACGCCATAGTCATTTACCAGAGGAGGCGTTGCTTTTTCCCAACTCTCTTTTAGTTCTTCCGACTTAAATGCAATGGTAAGAATATTTGGTGTTAAAATTGGGCGCTTAATGCCGAATTCAGCAAAAAGCAATTCCGCAAAATACTTTTTCTTTTGTCTAACATTTTTACTTTCCTGACCGGTTGGACGATGAACAAAATGCTCGAAACCGGCGTTTCTGAGCAGAAAAGAAATAGAATGCTCCGTATAAGATGTTACATGAGTGAAATCATCATATCTGAAATAGGTAAAACTTGGTGAAAGCGCGTTTGGAACCTGTAAAGCCAACACACCGCTTTTGGAGAGTTTTTGATAACACATTCTAAGAAGCGGCAACTGCTTTTCTTTTTCGATATGTTCAAGAATATCAAGCATATAAATATAATCAAATGACGCATTCTGTTCTTCAAGAAATTTGGCCGCATCGTCCAAGTAGACTTCAAGATTATTTTTTTGGGCGACTTCTATCTGCTTCTTGTCAATATCCACGCCGGTAAGATTACTGAAACCTAATGTACGCAACGCAAGAAGGAAGCGCCCCATGCCGCAACCTATTTCAAGAATCCTATCCTCTTTGCCACCCCATTCATTTGAAATGAGATTATGACGCTTAATAAAGCGGATGCTTGATTCTATATCGTGGTTTAAGGACTCTTCGGTATCCTGATGCCAATTCTGATACTGATAAGAATAATCAAAATCATCATTCTTCATTTCTTAACCCTCCATATCGGCAGGAACCCGAACAAATAATAAACCGTTTCAAAAAAATTTTGCTCTCTTCTGAGAAATGGAATATAAAGCGCAACATCTGTTACACCTGTGTCTTGCCTGATGCTACGGAAGGGAAGGAAAGAGTATAGAAATAGTTTCTTGATCCAAGATTTTATGTTTTTTAAATTCGGCGCCCCTGAATACCATTTATGATACCACTGGGGGATTACGAAATTATATACAGTATGCTCTGCATCAGCTGCGTGTTTAATAAATGCCATTTCTTTCTTGTCAATTTTTGTGGGGTTTTCAATAAAACTGTTTATCAAATTGCTAATATCCTCAGAAGAAATAAAAAGCGACTCTTTATCAAAAAATATTTTTATTTCTTTGATGAAATCCATTATACCGCTAAAAAGACGTTTATATGATTCTAGACGCGCCATTTCGGCCTGAGATTCATCTTTATAAATCGGCTTTCCTTCATGAATGGACTTCACGGGCAGTTCCGGGGCGGTAAAAATAAATTCCATAACGTTCCATCCCTTTATTGTTAGTTTCTCGGAAAAAGATTTAAACCGAATATTGGCAATAGGATTGGAAACATACCAATAATAACCGATAATATCCTGATTTAGAATTTTTTGAACAATTCTCTGCGCGGAAAATGAAACCGTTATCGTATCAACGACAGCAATTCTTTTCGTAGTGTTTGAAACAATTGATGTAAGATATGTTCTAAAACTGGCTATATCTCGTTTTGCGATTCTCGGTAAATAGACATAATTACTGGATACCCCCCCCCCCCCCCTCCCGCCAACAATTATTATACATTTGCGTAATCTTGTGCAACGAATATCCATCCCGCGCAACGAACAGAACTTCTTCAATGTTGTCTTTCGTACATTGTTCTCTTAACCATTGGAGATACGCATATATCACAGCTCCGCCATATTCATAACCGAATTGCTCAAAATAGTTTTCGCGCCGTTGGCGGGCGCGGCCATTTGCCATGATACCAAGCAAAATTGAAGCGCCAAGACTATCAGGATTTTTTTGATAAAAGGCATGGGCCTTTTTGTTGGCGGCGCATAATTGTCCCGCAAGTTTTTGATAGTGTAACGCATGAATGCCGCATTTGCGCGGCATAATATAATCAGAATGACGATTATCACCTATATGCAATATAGCGCTCGAAACGCATCGCAAATCAGAAAGAATATTAGCATAAAGACTCCCGGAGCTTTTTGTCTTACCAAGTTCAGAAGATAAATAAAACCGAAAATACCCTCTATAGCCTTTTTCATTTAAAATTTGTTCAAGGAAAGTTTTTGATAAATACATATCCGAAACGATAATAACTTTTTTTCCGTTTTCAAGCGCATATTGAAACAACGGCAACATTTCGGGATTCGCCTGCAATATACGTTTTTCAAACATAAGTTCCTTTTCTTTCATTGGTTTGTAACACTTGTTTATTAGAGTATAAATTGCTTCATAAGTGATTTCTTCTGCGGACGTTTTCTTTCTTGCCGCGCTTTCGGCGGTGATACGATGCTTTGCAAATCCTGGTAAAGAATATATCTTTTCAAGATGAAAGAACATATCAGATGGTTTTATGTATGGGCGGACAATCAAAGTATCAAAAATATCAAAGGATATTATTTGATGCTTATCTATCAGTTTCTGATACAATTTAACTTTTTTTACCATAAATACATCCTTTGGTTTAGATATAACCCTCATCTTAACCAATTCAGAATAATATCAGCATAAGCAACAAATTTCAAACGTCCGCATTGCGCCATGTAAAGCCGCAATAGAAATGACATCTTCCCCCTTTTTAAGCGGCATGAGAATCTGAAAGGCCTTTTTTGGGTGGCGGCAACTCCCCAACTAGGACTATTTTCTCTTTCCACAGGATGCTTAAACTCCCGTCCGGCCTGACGCGCACGACAACCTTCCCCCCGGTCCGCGGCAAGCGCGTGTTGGTCTTGAGAATCTGAAACAGCCGGCATTCAAAGCGGACTACATAATCATTAGCCGCCGTCCGCTCATCTTCAAAACACGGAACTTCCCTGATATACGCGCCCTTGTGCGGGAGCTTGCTTTCAATTCTTGCGCCGCCGCCCTGAAGCGCCCGTTATCAGACGGCAGGTCAATCTTACTTTTAACCGCCTGGCGTGAGTGATAATAAACAGCGGGCAATCGTCCAGGTTTTGGAACTAAAGCCCCATTTTGGAATTGTTCGCCAACCTGATTGGCCAAACATAGTTTGGATTCGGAAACTTAAGGTTTATAGACAACTTTAATCATAAACAGTCTACAATAGTTTTAATAAAATCATCGTAAGTTTTGCAGTCAAGTATTTTAGCCGCGTTGGGGGCTTCCAGCAGAAGCGTTATCAAATTATTGAAAATATCATAGAACAGATTCCGCGTTTCTTTTTCTATTGTAAACAGCAGTACAATGTTGACCATGTTTTGTCCCCAGGGAACCGGCTTTTCATTTAAAAGAACGGCCATTCCCGTCTTTTTCGCGGACATTCGCATTGAGTGCGGAATGGCGATATTCCCGTAGGCGGTGGAATAACTGTGTTCCCTCGACAGGACTTCTTCCACAAATGTTTTCCCGGCGTATCCGTTTTTTACCATCAAATCCGACATATACCTTATGGCGTCATCCTCGTTGTTAAAAGCGGTGTTCCGAAGGAAAATATCAGGGCCCGATATTTGTTTTAAATATTCAAAAAGACGCCGTTTCTTTTTATTTTGCCGTATTTTTTCTATGCGAGAGCGTATCGCGTCAAAATCATATTCCGTCATAAACGGATTGACGCATACAAATTCAACGTCATAAAAATTCTCTATATTTACAACGCTGATAAGCAGATCGACTCCGTCGGCGATGGGCTTTAATTCTTCAATATGAGTAATAACGCATTGTATTATAATCATCGAATCGAATGAGCCGGTGAGCTGTGAAATCAGTCTTTCGCCGTAATCATAATATCCCGGAAATAAAATGACGCAGGAAACTTTATTCATCCCGCTCAAATTGGCGCTTAACAGCGAACCGATATGCAGGGCTATGTACGCCGTTTCATGCTCGTCAATCCGATATCCTGTTTTTTTATTGATGACTTCGGACAGAGTGACGGCGCATTCAAACACCATAGGGCATGAAGTTTTTATATGACCGGCAAGCGGGTTTTTCCGTTCATAATTGTTTTTTAACCGCATAAGAAGATTGTTAATATGCAGCATGAATCTCGTCATGAATTTATCGTTGTCCGCATCAATGAAATCAAAACTTGCCATCTGCGTCTTTAACGGCTGTACCAGCGCGTAACAATCAGCATTAACATATTTATCAATATCTTTCATTGTGATTTTATCAAAATCGGACTTTATCAAATTGCTGACAATAATTACCATTATCTCGTTTAATTCAAAGTTGTTGTATGTGATATGAAAATACTCTTCTAAACTGCTGACAATATCTCGTGCAAGAATATATTCAGGAGTAACAGCGTCTTGATAGAAAAGTTTTTCCGGCAGGATGTAATCATTTTTAATGCGTTCAACGCCGATCATAATATCAAGCACAAGCGTCAGGAGTGAATAGTCATTAACAAAAAAACAATGCCGTTTACAAATCTCCATGATTGTATTGTATACATATTTTACATTATACTGAGGAAAAATTTTTTCTATAGCGGTGAGGCTGAAAGCGTTCCGGCTGAATTCTTCGTATAGTATATTTGAAAGCATTTTTCTTTTGTCTAATTCACTGCCTTCCAGAACTACTTCAAAACCGGTTGTGATAATATACATATCAAATTCACGCAGGCGTTTACGAATTATAGATAAATCTTTCTTTACAGTTTCCATGCTTACAAATATTTCTTCTTCACTAAGCTGAAAGATGTCCAATGGTTTATATGGAGCGGCGAGCAGTTTTTTCAGGATAAACCGTATGCGCTCTTCCGGCGCGTACGGTCTTTCCGTCAGGGACACGGACAATAGCTGTTTTGCTAAAATCCGGTTTATTTTGTATCCTTTTCTGGACGACTGTATTAGGTCATTGTAAATCGAAGTTAAATCGCTTAAATAGTTTTTAACGCTGCGTACCGAGATATTCATGGCGGCGGATAAATCCGCCGCTGTTATCCAGTCGTTTTCCGTATGAACCATGATACCCAGCAGCTTTTTGTACTTACCGTATATATGATTATCCATACGCCGGTCCGTCAAGTTCGTATCGATTACAAATATGTTTCAAGCGTCGTTCTTATGGCCTCCGCCGCTTCCTGTTCATCATCGCCTTCAACGGTTACGCCGAGAACATTCCCCTGTTTTATGCCGAGTTTCATGATGGCGAAAATTTTATCCCCGTCCGCTTTTTTTTCACCATGCGAAAAGCTAACGGCGGACTTAAATTTTTTCACTTCCCTGATGAGTACGCCCGCCGGACGCGCGTGTATTCCAAGTTCGTCCTTAATAGTGTAGTTAAAAGTTATCATGATTCAGCCCCCCCCCCCCCCGAATGTTAGATGCTCGCCGTTTGATTCAACGACTTGTTTATACCAGAAATAACTGTCTTTCAAAATTCTTTTCCCGCTGCCTTTGCCGTGATTGTCTATGTCAACGTAAATAAAGCCATAGCGTTTCTCCATCTCGGAAGAAGAACAACTCACGATGTCTATAGGCCCCCATGGGCAAAAGGCGATGACCTTCACCCCGTCAATGACAGCCTCTTTCACCTGCTCTATGTGGGAACGAAAAAAGTCAATACGGTATGGATCGTGGATTTTCCCGTCCGCTTCCAACTTGTCAACCGCGCCCAGTCCACATTCGGCGATGACGATGGGAACTTCGTACCGGTCCCAAAACATATTGAGTTTTGTCCGCAGTCCAATCGGGTCGATACCCCAGCCCCAGCCGCTTGCGGATATATACGGGTTGTCATGGCCGCCGCGCCGTGTTTTTGCGCTCTCCACATCGCGTACGAGGGTATAGTAATAGGACAGAGCGAGGAAATCCGCCGTGTTTTTTAGGTCTTCCGCATCGTGTTCGCCGAATTCAATGCAAATATTCCGCTCGTCAAAAAAGCGCAGCGCGTAACCCGGGTATTTTCCCCTAAGCAAAACGTCGGAAAAAAAATACTCCATCTGGTTGCGCCTGTACGCGGCCAGCACGTCTTCCGGCTTGCAGGAAGCGGGGTAGCCAATGTCGTCCAAAACCATAACGCCGATATGAAAATCCGCATTTATCTTACGCGCAACGGCTGTGGCACGGGCTGAAGCCACCATCATATTATGAACGCCCTGATAGTTGGCTTTATCAAGGTCGTCAACCTTATCGCAGGCAATACCCAGATGATTGAAAGTTTCAAAGGCGATAAGGTTGATTTGATTGGCCATGATCCAGTAGCGGACCTTGTTTTGGTATCGCTTAAACAAAACTTCCGCGTAACGGACAAAAAAATCAATTACTTCCCGTGAATACCAGCCGGTATACGCGGTGGTAAGATGCAGTGGCATTTCATAATGGGAAATGGTGATGAGCGGTTCCATGCCGTTCTTGATAATCTCGTCGATAAGATCATCGTAAAATTTGAGACCCGCCTCGTTTGGTTCGCTCTCGTCTCCTTTGGGAAAAATCCGCGCCCAGTTAATCGAGGTGCGGAACATATTCATGCCGGTTCCGGCCAGCAGTTTTAGGTCTTCTTTATATGTGTGGTAGAAATCAATCCCCCGGCGTTTCGGATAAACGCCCTCCGTATCAGTCATGGCGAAGGCGATGTCTTTGCTGGAAAGGTCTTTGTTGCTACGTTTTTCAGGCGGTAAATCGCCGCGATAGCGGTTGATGTCGGCCACGCACCAGCCCTTGCCGCCTTCCTGCCACGCGCCTTCGCACTGATTGGCGGCGACCGCGCCGCCCCAGTAAAAGTCTTTCGGAAACCCTTTAACCGGATTCATGCTCATTTATTACTCCTCTCAAGCGCCGCCAGCCTGTCTTCATAGCGTTGAAAAACAGCCTTTAACTGGCGTACTAGATTCATTTCACTGTAAATTGTCATAAGCGTATCCTGCGCGTGGATAAACAGCAGTGTATGCTCATGCTTGACACCTTCGCCTTCGCTTTGCACAATATCCGTCTGCAAACGGTGCGCCGCCGCAAGCTGCCTTTTAGCCTCGTCCAGTTTTTTGTCAACTTCGGCAAGGTCGCCTTCGGCGCAGGCTTTAAGCGCCCCGGAAACAGACAGGCGCGCATCGCCGGCCTTCATGATGATTTCCATGGCTGTGGAATTCATCGAATCACTGGTAACCGCTGTTTCGTTTTCCATAATTCTTTAGTCCTCCGTTTTTTCGGCGGCTATCTGCTGTTTTTCATACACCTTAAAGAAAGGATACCAAATAGCAAAACTTACCGCGAAAAGTATGAGACAAAGCGCCAGTCCGGCAATCCCGCTGAGTATGAAGCTGGCGACAGGATAGGGCGTATACCACAGGCCGAATACCGATTTGGGGATGGGAACGATACCGGAGCGTAATCCTATATATGTGATGACGGACAGAAATACGCCCTGAATCCACATCGGGATCATTAAAATGGGATTCCATGCGATACAGCCGAAAACGACAGGCTCGTTAATGTTGAGCAGTCCCGGAACAAAGGATGCCATACCTATGGATTTACAGCGTTTTGATTTTGACGCCATAAGCATGAACACTAGTGATAATGTCGCGCCGGTTCCGCCTATGGCCAAAAAAGCGACGTAAACCACTTCGGTGGTCATGATGTGAGTCGCGGAAAGTCCGGCGGCGGCGGCTTCCATGTTTGCCGCGATACCTGAAAGCATGATGGGACTCAACACGGCGTAATATATCCACGTACTGATGCCCATCGAATACAGGAAGCACATGATAAAATATATCAGCACAAAGCCGCCAAAGGATTCGGAAATGGCGGTTAGCGGGCGGAACAGGCCCTGTATAAACGCAAAAAGATTAAAATTGAGCAGGTACACGACGACCCAGCCCGCCGTTATCAGCAAGACTATCGGGAGCATCGAGTCGAACCAGAATCGCACAAAGTCGGGGATGGCGCTGTTCTTTGAAAAGAAAGAAAAATGTGAGAACAGCCCCATCACTATAGCCACAATGATGCCTATGATGATTGAGACAAACATTCCGCCAGCGCCCAAGGCGCTGTATTCCAATTCGGCAAGCTCTTCGAGGCGGAGGATTAACGCGAACAAACACACAGCCGTCATACCCGAAACGATACGCATTTTGGGAAGTTTTTTCTTTTCCATGTAGTTAAATGGAATCAGAAACGCGATGAACAGCCCGATAAGCCCCATAGTGTAGCTTGAGAGCGTCCACAGATTGGGAAAACCCGGAATGTAATCCTGCAAGATAGCGAAGACGGTAACCAGCGATCCCACCAAAATGAGCGGCAGCACCTGCATGAGCGCGTCTTTAATGGTTTCCACCCAAATGTTTTTTGCCGCTTTGTTCAAGGCCGGAGCGAAACTTTCTTCCAGCCAGACCATTGCTTTATTTGCCATAAAATCTCTCCTAAAATAAAGACTGGATGTGTTTCAGAGCCGCAACCGCATCCAGTGTTGAATAGTAACGTTTTTCCATAACGGCTATCTTGATGTTTTTTCCCCCGTAACGTTTCGTTACTTCGTCCTGCAAGTACGCCAAATGCGGCCCCAGCATGAGGCAGTCTATCCCGTCCGCATATTCTTCAAGCTCGCTTTCGCTATGCGCCGAGATTTCCCAGTCAAGCCCCTGTTTTGCGGCTTCTTTTCGCATATTCGCCGCCATAAATCCGGTGGACGCGCCGGAACCGCAGATTAGTAAAATATTCAATTTGTCCATAAAAACCCCTTCTTGAATTAATATATAATTCATACTAGCAGAGCGAATTTCACAGGCGCAAATAAAAATTTGCATGGATACGGCGCAAATCTTTCCTCAAAACGGCTTGGTTAAACAAAGCGTGGGAAAACGCACTTTTCATGCTGAAGGCGGGGGAGCGGCTGGCCGCCGAATGGCGGGAGGGGGGGGGGGGGTATCTATCAGTGCTTGGCGGCATACCGCAACGGCGGCGCGTAGTACATTCTGCTTTACGGGTAATATGCTAAACTTGTTGTAACTATTCAGCGGGGGGAGTCTCCCCCCTCGCTACAGCCCCGCACTCCGGTCGATATGTCCGCGCCTACGGCGCGTCCGTACCGCCCTACGTTTGGTCTTCCGCTACCCCCCTCTGCGGGGGCGCGGCCCCCGCAACGCCCCCGGTCCGGCGGTGCTTTGCTTCCCCGATAACAAAGGCGCCGGATAGTTACCAATAATTTCATGACACAACCCGGTTTTTAGCTATGGCGGGGAAATACTTTTAGGAAGATGGCTACTGTAGGTCGTTCAGGCCTATCTCGTATCGTTTAGCATTGTTGTTATCATATATCGTACAACATAAAGTAGATTTTGTTATGCTATACTCTTCTTCAGGTATGGAGACGGTGGCATTTAATTCGCCGCTTATTACAAGTTTTATACCCTTTCCGCCGGAAGATATTGTATAAGCGGTATCCTTGTAAGATGCGGATATATTCATCGCAGTCTCAGAGCTTGATAATGTCTCTTCTATATTAAACTTACCTTTAATTTTATTGCTTATATTATTGTCGTCAGTCCAAGTCTTGTCTATTTCACCCACAAAAGTGATACTAATATCCCCATCCTCTGAAGTAGAGTACGAAAAAGTCGCTTTAATACCGTTCCCGTTGATTTCTGTTGTAACGGGCGTGACCGGGTATCCGGCCGCCCTAATGCCGTTCAGATTCAAGCTGTTAGTCGTAGTAGGTGACGGCGTTAAACCTGTCATAGCGGCGCTAACCGTTTCAAGCGCCAAAGTTGCAAGACTGCCTGCCTCAGACTTGCTGCTAACAAAAGAGCCGGAGTAGGGAGGCAATGACGTAAGCTCCGCCGGAGCGACGGGGTTGTTTTGCGACGACGGCGGCGTGTCTTCGTCCTCAGTCGTAACCTGCTGTTCGCATCCGATCAGAAACGCTGCCAGTAGCAAGGCCGTAAGTCCCGGTAAAAATACAGTTTTATTCTTTTTCATAAAATATCCTTTGCGTTTATTGTCCGCGTGACTAATATAAACCTTAATGTAAAGCTCAGGCCGATAGAGTTCTGATGTATTTCATTTCTTTAAGCAGATCCCGCCCCGTGTTTATAGCATTTTTGCCGTGATTTAGTTTAGAGATGTTGTCGGGGGGGGGGGGGACAAAATAGGATGGATTTCTTTGCCGGAAACCGCCTTTAAAACCATTTTCCCCGGTTTTGCGTTAAATATTATAGTCCGGCGCAAAGCGCCTAAAGCCAAAGCCCGCATGAAGAACAGTATACCACACGATGCGGCGTAATGTCAAAGAAAAAACGCCGTCGGGCGGGTTTCTTGCGGTCTTTCAATCAAGTCCATACACGGTACTCCGGTATCCTGAGATATTGGACTTGTCCGCCAACCCGGTTGCTTGCCACCTGAGTCTTTTCAAGCGGAACTTGGCCAAGCCGTTTGGCTTATTGATTTTGACGTGAGGCGTGGCTCCCCGCTATGATTTTATTTGAGGCAATTCGAGGGATTGACAAAACATCTTTAATAATAATAGGATACAGATATGGCGGCGTAGCTCAGGTGGCAGAGCACACGGCTCATATCCGTTAGGTCATTGGTTCAATCCCAATCGCCGCTAGATTATTTGAACGTCTATTCTTTTGGGCGTTCTTTGTTGTACACTTATTCTTGTGAAAACAAAACAAATTGATAATTTTTTTCGTACGCTTTTGAAATTGGATGATTTTAACAATGTTGACACGTCGCTGAACGGTATACAAGTGGATAACGACGGATCCAGTGTATGTAAAATCGCGTTTGCGGTTGATGCCTGCCTTGAAACGTTCAAACGGGCCGCGCAGAGCGGTGCCGGAATGATTTTTGTTCATCACGGGCTTTTTTGGGGCAAGCCGGTCAGAATTGACGGTGTTTTGCGCGGGCGGCTTGACTTTTTGGTTAAAAACAATCTGGCTTTGTATGCCGCCCACCTTCCGCTTGACGCTCATAGCAAGTTTGGAAATAACGCTGTTTTATCCGGTTTGCTTGAGATTGAGAACAGAGAACCTTTCGGTTTGTGCCACGGAGTAAAGATAGGATTCAAGGGACGGCTGCGTAAACCTCTTAGCATTGAAGAGGCGGCGCGGCGCATCAGTTTTAACGGTTCGTCCCCGGTTGGGGTGTATCCGTTTGGTAAAGCTGAAAACAATACTTGCGCTGTTATTTCAGGCGGCGCGGCCATGGAGGCGGTTCAAGCCGTAGAGGAGGGTGTTGACCTGTATGTTACGGGGGAGGGCGCTCATTCGATATATCATACCGCGCTTGAAGCCGGCCTAAATATGCTTGCGGGTGGTCATTACGCCACCGAAGTATGGGGTGTGCGTAAATTGACGGAGCTTTGCGGGACGGAATTGAACATAGATGCCGAATTTATTGATGTGCCGACAGGATTATAAAACGGGGGGAGGAGGCTGCCTGTCTATCTTTCCGAATCAATTTTCATTTGTCGTCGTGTTTAATAGAGATGTTCAAAAACTTTTGTTTTTGCAAGCCAAATTGAAAACGCAAAATGCCGCGCATTTTGCGAAGACTTGAGCGACAAGCAACCGGGTTGGCGAACAAGTCCATTGAACAAGTTCAATTTCTTTTTTAACGTAAGCGGGCTGTAAGCCTGCTTTTCAGGAGTAACTATGCCTAATAAGAATTTTTGGGAAAGGGCCGCGCCGTTTTCGCTTACCGCGCTGGTTATTCTGCTTGACCAGATTACAAAATCTTACATAGCGAATAATTGGTCTATTGGAACAATGATAGTAGATGTTTTTAACAATGATTTACTGCGTATATATCATATGCGTAATAAAGTTATAGCGTTTAGTTTGGGAGGAGGAATCCCGGAGGCGGCGCGTCCGGCGCTGTTTATTATTCTACCGCTGATTATCTTAGGCGTCTTGTGTGTTTTTTACTGGAAATCAAACGACTTTACCCGGTTGCAACGCTGGGCTATTGCCGGAATTGTAGGCGGGGGCATCGGTAATTTACTGGATCGTATTTTTCGTCCGGAAGGTGTTGTGGATTTTGTCAGCGTTAAATTCTTTGGAATAATGGGATTTGAGCGGTGGCCTACGTTCAATGTCGCGGATTCTGCCGTTGTAATCTGTGTGTTTTTATGGCTTATTTCTTTGTTTTTAACGCGGGACAAGGATAAACAGGGAGCGGCGGCATGACAAAACACGGAAATACTATTATTTTTATTATATTGGCTGCGGGATTCAATATCATTCTAACGGGCTTGGTATTTATCTTCATGTTCTTTTTATTTTTTTTCTTTATAAGACCGCTTATTAGTGATAATTTTATAGTGTTTGTTATGCCTGTCATATTTATCTTATCAATACTGGTCTCGTTTACAATATACCGTCTGTTATTAAAACTTTTTTTATCAAATGTTGATATGGATAAATACTTTGATTCTACCTTTTCTTTTAAGAAAATGCTGTCGTCTAAAAAAACATCATCTTCTGAAAAGAAGGCCGGCAAATAGCGCCGTAATTTATATTTTTTAGTTTTTTTTTTTT
>JAITDS010000263.1 GCA_031282435.1 Spirochaetaceae bacterium | reverse complement strand
GGTTTTGTTTGGGGGGGGCGCGCGCCCCCCCCCGACTCCGGCTTGGGGTTGGGGGGTGGGGGCGCCGGCCCCCCCCCCCCCCCCCGAAACTCTAACAATTTAGTTTATAATTTGCGCCGTCATGCCGGAAACAGCGCCCCTTTTAGTGTCCGCGAATTATATTGGACTTGTTCAATAACCCGGTTATTTGCGAACTTCCGCGCCATTCGCGGACTGTTTTTGCGCTCTCGCAAAGCGGCGCGAGTACAGGGTATCTTTCGAACTGCTCGATTTTGTTGTTGACTTAATAGTAATAAAAATGTTATATTTCCGCCAGCATATTTTTACTTGCGCCTTGCAAATTCAGCCTGTTTCTATATTTTGGGGGAGGAAGCAGTATTTGCAGTCAGATTTTATGGAGGAAGAAAAATGGTGACGGGGGCGGATGATTTAGCCTCAATATCGGGTAAAAGCGTGACGATGCGCGCTTATCCTGTCGCAAACGGCATTATTCTGGCAAGTCTTGCGGCGTTTTCTCTTTTTCGCTTTTTTATAGCGGCCAATAAAGGCGACAGCGGCTACATGGTGATTACGGTAGTTTTTTGCGTGGCCGCGCTGTCTGGTGTGATATTTTTGAGCTTTTTCAGCAAAAAAATAGCCGGTACGGCGTTTCTTTGCCCCCTTATCATATACGCGCTGTACAATTTCTTTGCCTATATAGACCACAACTATAAGTATTTTTTTACGGCTTACTTTATATCCTGCTGTCTTGCCGCCGGTTACTACAACAAACGGCGTTTTGCGCGGTATTTGGTGGTGAGCAACATAATTAACTGCCTGCTCATCTATTTCCGCGTAATACTTCAAACGCCGGAAAGTCCCGCGCTGTACGAGGACATTCTAATCCATACCGGCGGAACGATTTTCGCGAGTATACTCCTCTATCATCTTCTTTTTGTTTATGAGCCATGGAATAAAGAGGTTGTGAGGACAGAAGCTACTTTCGCCGCCCTGATGGAAAAAACTCCGATTATGCTCATCATAGTGGACAACCTAAACTGTGTTGTTACAATTAGTAAAAACATGGCGGAGTTCGCGCGCGTTGTACCCGCGCTTGTCGTAGGGCGGCCCGCTATGGATCTTTTTCGTGATATTGATTTAAAACTGCTGGTGGGTGAAATGTTGCTTTCGCGGGACCTCGTTGAATCTTCCAGAAGCATTGAAATAAACGGCGAGAGGCGGCATTTTGTCATAGTAAGCGATGAAATGAAAGATAATTCCGCGCGGCGTTTTATATATCTTGACGATGTTACAGCTATAAACGACGCCCGGCTGAAAGCGGAGCGGGCTACGCAGGCGAAAAGCGAATTTTTGGCCTCCATGAGCCATGAAATCCGCACTCCGATGAACGCGATTATCGGTATCAGTGACTTGATGCCTGTGGATAATCTTTCCGAACTGCAAAAAGGATATTTCTCGGATATCAGGAAGATGTCGCGGACGCTTTTAACTCTTATAAACGATATTCTGGACATCTCGAAGATTGAGGCGGGAAAATTTGAACTGTCTCAGACGCATTACGACCTCTACGCTCTTTTTGATAACATAGCATCGATGAGCGAATTTATCGCGCTGGGAAAAAGTTTGGAATTGCGGCGCTATTTTGATCATTCATTGCCCAAAATTCTGTACGGCGATGAGATGCGGGTGCGGCAGGTGATTACCAATATTTTAAACAACGCGGTCAAATATACCAATCAGGGCTATGTGTCGTTCTCGATATTCCGGGGTAGACGAAAAAAGGACATCTCGCGGGGTATACCGTTTGACGAGGCGAATTTTCTTGTCATACAGATCAAAGATACCGGCATTGGTATAAAAGAGGCGGATATCCCCAAACTTTTTGACAATTTCCAACGATTTGACGTAAAGAAAAACCGGAATATTCTAGGAACGGGATTGGGTCTCGCGATTACCAAAAATATTGTTTCGCAGATGAACGGGCATATACTTGTGAAAAGCAAGTATGGTGACGGCTCCTGTTTTACCGTTTACCTTCCGTTGATTGAAGGCGACATAAATATGGTTGAACGTCACTGTAATTTGCCTATACTAAAGGCAAAGGGAACCATACGGGCGCTGGTGGTAGACGATATCCCTGTAAACCTTACAGTGGCCTTGGGCTTTCTGGTCAGACACGGCATAACGGCGGAAACCGCGTCCGGCGGATACGAAGGGATTGCAAAGATAAAAGAAAGCGTTGAAAGCGGAAATCCTTACGACATTGTTTTCATGGATCATATGATGCCGGATATTGCGGGAACCACCGCGGTCGAGGAAATCCGCGCGCTTGCGGACAATCCGCTTTCACCATATGCGGTGATGCCTATTGTGGCGCTTTCCGCCAATGCCGTTCAGGGGGCGGAGGAGATGTTCATCGCCTCCGGCATGAACGGCTTTATCCCCAAGCCGATGGAGGCCTCCGAAATGAATGCCGTGCTGCAAAAATTACTTCCCAAGGAAAAGTATACTCTTATAGAGAACGTAAAACTGTCTGATGATGAAAAATATGCGGATATGCGGTTGGATAAAGCTCGTTTCCGCAAGAAACTAGAAAAAATTGACGGGCTTAATATAGACAAGGGCGTTCACTACTGCGGAGACAGTTTTGAAAACTACTTGAGTACGCTCAGCCAGTTTGCCGCCGGTCTGGGAAAAGGTATCGGGATAATACGCGAAAGCCTTGCCACTGAAGACTGGAAACAATACACGGTACAGGTACATGCCTACAATGGTCTGTGCGCCACCATTGGGGCAACCGCTATTTCCGAATGGGGAAAAAGGCTGGAGCAGTCCTCAAAAAGCGATGATAAAACCATCTGTATCAATGAGACGGATGCGTTTTGCCTAACGCTGGAAAATTTTGGTGGTGAGGTTGGCCGTACGGCGCGCTTGTTTGAGGGAAACACCGCGGAAAAGGTTGAAATTACCGCTGTGGATATGATGTCGAAAATCGCGATTTTTGCAAAACTCTGCGAAGAAGGCGATTTCATGCAGGTGAAAACGGCGCTTGCTGATCTTTCAGGGTATCGTCTCGCGGGCGCTCCTCCCCAATTTGAACAAGCACTTGGAGAAGCGCTGGAGCTTGCCCGGTCGATGGACTACGATGAGGCGGAAGCAAAAGCCCGCGAACTTTTGCATTTCAATTAAACAGAGAAAATAGGAGGTTTTTATGAAAGAAATTTTAGCTGTTGACGATCAGGTTGAGATTCTTGACCTGCTTACGTTTTTTTTGTCTGAAAGTTATAAAATTTATCCCGCAAAAACGATACCGCGGGCATTTGCGTTACTGCGGCAAAATAAATTCGACCTTATTTTGCTGGATATTATGATGCCAGGCATGAACGGGATTGAGTTTTTAGCGTTTTTGAAATCACAACCATTTTACGAGAAAACACCGATAGTATTCGTATCATCTGAATCAGATAGCGATATTATTCGGCAGGCGGCTGAACTTGGAGCGAATGGTTTTATCAAGAAACCGATTGAAAAAGACGTGTTGCTCAAAAAAGTGGTGGCGATAATTGGCCGGTAAAAGAAGCGTTGATTTATTAGAGTTGTTCGGGAAACGTAACCTTGATATGGAGAACAGAGATTATTTTGTTTAATGTTTTGTTATGATTGAAACAGAAAAAAAGCACCTATTCATTATTAATCCGGTTTCTTTTTTGAATATGCGGGCGATAAACAAGGTTATTGCTGAGATAGTCCTTTATTTCGACGGATTTAAAGCGGCGCATTGGGTTTATGAGACGGAGGGTAGTCCGTATGTGCCGGGATATGACTCCGCCAAAAGACCCTATGCTGTTCACATCTCCCGCTTTCCCCGCGATGCTATCATCGTTATAAGACATTATGCGAAGCTCATCGGTGAGGGAACGCCCTTGCGCGTCTATTCGATTGGCGGCGACGGGATTCTGTTTGATTGTTTGAACGGTGTAATGGGACTTTCCAATGTGGAACTGGCGGCTGTTCCCTATGGGAGCGGCTGCGATTTTTGCAGAGCGTTTGGCGAAGGACTTGTCGCCGAACAGCGAAATATCGCGGCGCAGATAGAAGCTCCTGTCATTCTGATGGACGTGATAGATTGCGGCAACGCTTACGCTATCAATTCCATGTTGATAGGACTGGAAGGAGTCGGCATATATTATTCTAACGCGATGCAAAAAAAATTATGGAAACTCCGGCGCAGATTCCCTTTTATGAACTCGCTAATATATCTGATCTGTGGCATAAAAGCGTGGTTTAACCCCCTTTTCGTATTGCAGAGGTATACGATAAGCATAGACGGTGAAAGAATAAACAACGTGCCTTCTATGATTTACTGCGCCAACGGACCGGGTTACGCTCTGGATAAATGCATTATAGCGGAAGCGGTGCCGGACGATGGATTTCTGGAGGTTATGATGCTCAAAAAACTTCCCGGCGCTAAATTTTTTTCGCTTCTTCCTGTTTACCTTAACGGTAAGGCCAAAGACTACCCGGACTACTTTCTCCGGTGGCGCGCAAAATCCGTTTCTATCACTTCTGATAAACCGCTGGCTATTGGTTTGGACGGCGAATGTTTTTTCGATACGGATCTCAATATGCGCCTTTTGCCAAAAAGCTTGCGTTTTGTCAGTATTGGCGGAAGACCGTTCAAAAACCGGGCATTAGAGACGGCGGAACAACTTTAGTTTTCAAAATTGCCGCACAAATTTTATGCGGGAGTGTCCGCTTGTTTTTTTGTAAAATTCGGAATCGCTCTTAGAACGGGCAGGTGGCTGTTAAACCGCAATGATAATGTCCTCATGAAAACGCAATAGAAATGACCTGTTTGGTAGAATAGCGGCAGGAGGCGGAGACGGCCGGGAGACTACCAACGGGACAAAAAGAATTATTA
>JAITDS010000262.1 GCA_031282435.1 Spirochaetaceae bacterium | reverse complement strand
TAATAATTCTTTTTGTCCCGTTGGTAGTCTCCCGGCCGTCTCCGCCTCCTGCCGCTATTCTACCAAACAGGTCATTTCTATTGCGTTTTCATGAGGACATTATCATTGCGGTTTAACAGTATCCGCGTTGCCTCACGAAAAATATTACCTAAAAGAGTCTGCCTCAAATAGGAAATGTTACCCCAATTAAAACGCGGAGGTCCGCCGGCGAACTTTTTGCCGTACGGCGCTGAAATCGCCGTACGAACCGCGTAAAATCAAAACCGCATATGCGGTTTTAACTAGCAAGCGCGTCTGCGCTTGCGACGCGCAAGCGATTGTAGGGGTGCTGAGCCACGCAGTGGCGAAGCAGACGCGGCGCCCCGGAGGGGCGAAGCGGCCATAGCCCCGAAAAGCGCGGTTTTTGCGCCGCTAAAGCGGCGTAAAAATGCGCCCAAAATGAAAAAAGCACCGCTAATGCGCTGTTGAAATCATGTAAAACCTTGAATTTTTCCCGAAACCGGAGACCCTGTGAGGACAGACAGATTTATTTTACCAATGATGACTTGTCTTTCCGGATGATTTTTATAGAGTTTTCAAGTTTTGTTCGGATGACCACGGTGTCCCCGGTCTTGACTTTACTTTGTTGCCGCCCAAGTCTTTGCAAAAATTAAATGGCATCTTGTAATTTTAAGCGGAAGCAGGTACTTCCGGTTTCCGAACAACTCTATTTATAATACATTCCGCCAATTTTCTACAAGTACATTTCTTTCTTCACCGTTTTGTCATTGATACTTATAAATATACGATACGGCTTACCATTTTCATAATCCCATTTTATTATTTTTACCGGAATTATTTCTATCAATACCTCTTTATCAATATTAGAATATGTTTTATATGAATTCAAATGATATTTTTTATATATTTCCATTATTTCAGTAATATGTTTTTGTTTATCATTTGTCTTTCCAATAATATTCGCAATTCCTTCTATTTGAATATTATCAACGCACAATCCAACCTCGTTGTTTTCACAAATTTGTTTATACTTCATTAAATCATTTCCGGTTTGAAACAGTATCTTTTTATCATTGATAATATAACTAACAAGCCTTACCGTTGGATGATTCTGACAGCTTGTTGCTAATGCCATTGTTTTTGATTTTCCAATATGTTCGTATATTTTCTCGATTTCCTCGCTATAATCAAATTCCACAATACTATTCCTCCTAAATCAATCATTGGACTTGCCCCCCCCCCCCCCACACAAAAAATCTTTCTTAAAAAATACGCGGCCTTGCGTCTACCGGTGATCCTTACCCGCATTATCATGACCCCGCCGACTTTAACTAGTAAAACACACGCAGGTCTTTTACTTCAAGCAGCCGCACGGCTTCCATAGCGAGTTCGGGGTAGTCGATTATTTTTACGGAGACAATGTTTTGACTGGCGATTAAGGCGGCTGCCCCGCCCGCCGTGGATAAGTATACGCCGCCATATTTGGAAGCGGCGTTGCTCCATGCGGCGGAACGCCCCCCCTTGCCTATGCTGACAAGAGACGCGCCGCGGGATAAAAGTTCTTCCGCGTAAACGTCCATGCGCGATGACGTTGTAGGCCCTATACTGCCTATCACGCATCCGGGCGGTGTCTCCGAAGGCCCGGCGTAAAAAACCGGATACATATAAAGATAATCCGGCAGAGCTTTCCCGTTTTCCAGCAGTTTATGCCACGCAAGATGCGCCGCGTCCCGCGCTACAAGCAGTTTTCCGCTTAAAAGCATAGACCCCGCCCCTGATTCTTTACCGGTGCTGCCTATATTGACAGCGTCCATTATAATATCACGAGCCTTATCTAACGGCGCGTCAATTAAAACACGGCGCGTTTTGTTCGCATTGACAGCGCCATTTGCGCCAAAAATCTCCGGACAGGAAGGCCGGGAAGGTGAACGCGAAAATAAAAACGGCATTTCCTTTGGATTTTGTTCAAGTTTTTCAAGAAAAATACCGCGCTCATCAATAAAAGCCAGCATATTACGGTGCGCCGCGCACGAAACGCCTATCGAAACAGGACAGGAAGCGGCGTGGCGCGGCAAGCGCAGTACGCGGACATCAAGCGCAAGACGTTTTCCGCCAACCTGCGCCCCCAAACCGCTCTGTTCAGCGATTTCCATAGCCCTGTTTTCCCAGAAAATATCGCGGTAAACGTCGGCATCCTGAACCTCCCCCGCCCTAAACTGTGTACCGAAGTACGGCGCGTCATCCAGCAACTCTGTTGTGGCTAGCTTTAGGACTTCAAGATTATGTTCCGGACTCGAACCGCCCGCCACAACGGCAAGACGGTACGGCGGACAGGCGGCAGTTCCAAGCGCCTCGATATTCTGTTTAAGGAAAAGGTCAAACTTATCGCAGGATAAAATTGCCGGAGTCATCGAAAAATAAGCGCTTTTGTTGGAAGAGCCGCCGCCTTTCGCCACGAATAGAAAACGGTAACACGGGCGGCCGTCTGACGGTGGCGCCGCCTCAATTTTAATCTGCGCCGGCAGGTTATTGCCGCTGTTATGCTCGTCAAAAAACGATACAGGAACAAGCTGGGATGCGCGAAGGCGGCGCTTCCAGTACGCCGAGGCTATGCCGCGTTCAATAAACCCGCCGTCATCCGCCGATGTTACAACACCCTCATCTTTCCATGCGTACACACAGGCCGTACCGGTATCCTGACACAGCGGCAGACGGCCTTCAGCCGCCGTAACCGCGTTTTCAATAAGGTCTCCGATTAGAAGTTTTTCACGCGCCATAGTATCCGGCTTTAGACGGGCGGTATTCAACAATTCCAAATGACTGCGGCGGTAGAAGAACGAAACGCGCCCAAAAGCCTCTTCCGCAAGCGCTTCAAGACATGACGGCGGGACAAACAGCCGCCCGTCTCGAAAAACAGGATTTTCCGCTGTTTCCGCCGCCTCAAACACCGTATACTCAGTCTTGTCAAAGCGGGCGCGTATAAGTTTGTTAAATCTCATACTGTCGGGACGGCGCTTAAGACGGCGCTTGCGGCGGCTGTCACAAATCCAGTCCGTTCAAATAATTTTCGTACGCCCTTTGCGCGCCCTCAAGCGCGGCGCGGGCAGCGTCAATAGCGGCGTTTTGAGCCTCGATAGCGGAGTCTTGAGAGGCAAGCCGGCGCATATATTCCTGCCCCTGCTCGCTGTCCTTGCCAACCGCTTCGATATTGTTACGAATACGCTCCTCGTCCGCCGTAAGCCTTTCGCGCCGCGCCTGCGCGTCCGAAAGATTTTTAGCGGCTTCGTCCGCCCTCTGTTTAAGAGAAAGAGCCTCGGCAAAAGCGTTACGCACATTGACCGGAATTTCAGAATTTGTAGAAAAAGCGGCAAATGTCGCATCGTTAAGCTGCGAAAGCGTCAAAGTTTGAAACTCCGGCGTTTCTTCACTTACCGAAAAATTAAGAACGGCACCAGCGGCGAGATTTCTGGAAAAACGGTACAACGCGGCGGTTTGCTCATCAAAGGACGCGGGATGGGTCAAAATAGCGCCGCGGGTTATCGGATGTTCGATTATCAGCCTCTTGGCGGACGAAGAATCGTTCCGTACAGTATAAGTTCTCTCACTTATATTTTTACGGGAAAGAGTCATAACCCCTTGACTAACCGTTACCGCGGATATAATCCGGCTGAACGAAGCGGTAACACTGCCGGAAACTGAAAGATCCTCCCCGTAAGAAACAAGCCTTTTTTCGCCCTCAGGAAAGAATTCCATCAGCGCGTCACCCGCATACACACCGCCGTCAAAAACGGTTATGGGGCCGGCGGGCAGCTTCATCCCGGTATTGTTCGTAAGCATGGCGCTTATAGCGGGATGTATGTTGCCGCCCGCAAGCGCCCTCTGCCCCGAAAACACGAGCACTTTTTCGGCGGCTACCGGACCTTCAACCAGAGGAAGCATCGCGCTCTGCTGACGGGCAAGAGTAACAGGTCTTTTAAGGGTAAATTCAAACTGGTCGCCCGCGTCAGCGCCCCGCGCCATATCCATTACACCGTAGGTAACACGCGGCATAGGGGCGGGACCGCTGGCCATCATGGACTGCCTAGCCTGTGGAATTGCCGCGGCATCGTAGGCGGCGCTCTCTTCCATCGACATTATCGCGCCGTTTGCCGTTGCCGCGTCGTTACGCGATTTGAACATCATGGCGGACTCGCCGCCATAACCGGAATCATAAGTTCGAGCCTCCGCCGCGCCCGCTATGGCCAGCGGAAGAACAGGACGGTCCACATAGTAAGGCGGATACAAGGCTTGAATGAAAGATACCGGCCTGCCGGTAACAAGCGATATTTCCACGTCCGTCCAGTCCATATCGCCGTCATTATCAATTATCGCCCAGCCCTGCAAAAAAGGCTTACTGCCGTTAAGGTCAAGCCGGTAAGAAACCTTCCAAACAGGAGATTGTATAACGTAGCTCAAATCCACACTGCGCCCCCTTCTGCCGGCCAGATTTATTGTGAGCGTCTTAATGCCGGAATTATTCGAAGAACGAATAAGCTCCAGAGCGCGTTCAAGGTCCGCGTTTATCGCCTCGTTTCTGAACGTAAACGATTGAATGTCCCTCATTTTTATAATTCTCAGCCCGTTTGCCGTGGAAATCGTAAGCGCCGGTTCCGCCGTGTTTTCGCCGCCGCGAGTAAAGGCGGGCGGGGCCTCTACAGCCACAATCCTTCCGGTTATAGACACAGGCGCTACTATGGACGACGAAGTCGATATTTGAATCTCCTCCCCTTTAAGCGAGGATAGAATACCGGCTATGCCCGGATTACCGGCAAGATTTATTTTCAAACTCTGCAACGTGCGTAAAAGCGTGGTTTCAGATTGATAGGTAACACTGGGCGAGCTTGCCTCCGGGTCGTTTATGACAAGCGATTTAAGCGCGTCGTTTATTGTGCTGTCGTTAAAATTCAACGTAATAGCGGCGTTAGGGGTGATGTTCCCGCTGTGTTCAAAATAACTAACGCCGGACGAGAATATACTTATCTTCTTCAACGGCAACTGCCGCGTTTCATCCGCCGTATTCTGGGCAAATAAACACAAAGGCGCTAAACAAAACAAATAAAAACAAATTTTCCTCTTTGAGAAGTTCAAACAAACTGAAAAAAACGGCATAAACACTCCTAATCATACGGGCTACCGGCATCCCGGCACTAAACGTGCTTTGGGAAGGCCGCATATAGACACTTTTTACACATAAAATAACGCTGATATATTCAAAAATAAAAATTCGGGCGCATTTTTACCCGCTTTTTTCTAAAAAAGCGGGTAAAAACCGGGCTTTTCGGGGCTTCGCGCTTTCGCGCTCCGGACACGGCGCCCCCTGCGGGGGCGCCGTGTCTTGCTTCGCAACCCCTACAATCCCATTGCGCGAATCAAACCCGCTACGCGGGTTTGATTTTACGAAGTTTGCGCAAGCGCAAACTTCAGCCTTTATATATGCGCAAGCGCGTTGAGCTTTCTCACGTTTCGCCTAAGCAGGGCGCGGCCCTGCGGCCAAAACTCAAATTTATTATATGCACAACCCGCCCGGCGGGTTTGATTCAAGAACCGTAAATGTGAGCGTATTCATGAAGAAGCTCCATTGCCCTGTCTTTGCATTGACCGCATCCTGTTCCAATTTTTGTGGCGGCCTGCAAGTCTTCCCAGTTACGCGCGCCGTTTTTGAATGCGTTTTCAATATCTTTGTCCGTTATGCCTATACAATGACAAATTTCAACAGCCTCTTCTTTCAACATACCCTTTCTTCCGGTCTTTTCAAGATAATCGTCAATAGCGGCGCGTAACGCCTTATCGCCAAGCACCGAACAGTGTATTTTATTGTCCGGCAAACCACCCAGCTTTTTAACCAGATCTTCAGGTTTTATCTTGTACGCATCGCGGATATTCATCCCCTTGATAAGCTCGGAAAGCACACTCGTCGAAGCTATCGCGCTTGCGCAACCGTAAGTCTTCCAGCGCACGTCTTTTATTATGTCATCTTCAATTTTAAGCAGCATCAACATTTGGTCGCCGCACTTTATATTGCCCGTTATACCACGTCCGTTGTTGTCAAAAGTTTGCTCGCTTTCAAGCAATACATTTTGCGGATTTGAAAAATGCTCTTTTACCTTATCCGAATAAAGCCAATCCATAATTACCACCTTAAAAACGGTTTCACCCGTTCAATTATTCCGGCGGACGGTTTTAATCCGCGCCGGAAAAACTCATAAAGAGCCTATATTACAGCACCCAAGGGTAGACATTGACCGCAGACGGGCGATTATAGGAGGTACTGTCTCGATAACATAGTCTATATCCTCCACAGTATTACCCCAGCCAAGACTAAACCGTATCGAGCCGTGAGCAAGCTCCGGCCATACGCCTATCGCCATCAAGACGTGAGACGGGTCAAGACTGCCGGACGCGCAGGCGGAACCGGTAGAGGCTTCTATTCCCTTTAGGTCCATCGAAAGCAGTATGGCCTCGCCTTCCGCCCCGGGAAACGAAACGTTAAGCGTGTTGGGCAGCACATCTTTAGGATGTCCGTTGATTTTTATAGTAGGCACATTTGCCAAAAGGCCGTCCCGCAGTCTGTCACGAAGCCACGTCATCCTTCTGCCGTATTCAGGCAGTTCTTCTTTCGCAAGCTCCGCCGCTTTCCCGAAACCCATTATGCCGATGTTGTTGTACGTTCCTGCCCGCAGTCCGTTTTCCTGATGCCCGCCTAGAATAAGCGGGAAAAGCGGGGCTTTTTTACGCCGGTACAAAGCGCCTATTCCTTTTGGGCCGTAAATTTTATGCGCCGACATGGTTAGGTAGTCTACGCCAAGGTCGTCAACATTCACCGGTATCTTTCCTACCCCCTGCGTAGCGTCCGTATGCATCCACGCCCCCGCCTCCTTAGCGAGTCCGGCTATTTCTTTGATGTCTTCAATCGTGCCTATCTCGTTATTTGCAAGCATCATCGAAACAAACAGCGTATTGTCGTTGAGGGCGGCCTTGTAAACGTCCATTTTAATCTTGCCGTACTCATCCACCGGAACAATCGTAACTTTCATTCCCAGCGCTTTAAGATACATAGCCGAATTCAGAACGCAGGGATGTTCTATAGCCGTCGTGATGATTCCCGTACGCCCTTCCGTTAAGGCCGCGCCGTTTGGGGCGCTCGCCAGCCGGCGCATCGTTTGAAACACCGTATTATTCGACTCGGACCCGCCGGAAGTAAAAATTACGCTTTCCGCCGGCGCTCCAATCAAAGCGGCAACCGAGCGCCGGGCATCTTCCACTTTCGCGTGAGCTATCCGCCCGGCCTCGTGCATACTGGAGGCGTTCCCGTAAATCGAAAACCCCTCAATAATCGCGTCCTGCGCCTCTTTTCTAAGAGGCGTGGTCGCGTTATAATCCAAATAAACATGGCGTAAAGCCATACGTCAACTCCTATAAACTTTTTAAATTCGTTCCGCAAGGAACTTATCATCCGTTTTGTTAATTTCGCCCGGAGCTTCCGCCCGTAATTTTGCGTATCAACGTTTGCTTAAACCGGATGCCACGCTGTAGCTCTCATTTATACTACTATACTACAGTTTCTTTGCTTTTTAGTCTATAAACCCGAGTTAAGGAAGCGGATTTATAGTGTTTTTGTTTGTAAAATGTCAACACCTTGTCCAACAAGCCGATCGCCCGCGCCGTTTCAAGCGGAAGCGGAAATTTAACACCGTTATCAATCAGCCGTTGGATTTGTCCGGCAAAACTAAATGACGCGGTCCCGCTACAGACAATTCGAAATATTGACAGGAATATGGCCGGCAGGCATACTGAAAGCATAATGGACTTGTTCAATAACCCGGTTGCTTATCGAACAAGTTTTTAGCGGTTGTTGGTCAAGCCATTCTTGACTTGCAAAAACTGAAGCTTTTGAACAACTCTAATATTTACAGAAAGGAGTATATATGCATTTTGAAAGCGCTGCCGCGCAGGTACTAAAAAAAATTGTCCCGCCTTCAGGGAAAATCTACAGGCAGTTACATTTAATCAGTCAGTACGCGGGTTCGTTTAAGCGGCTTAAAAAATTAAAGACGCTTGTCGTTAATACACATATTACTGATCATTGTAACCTGAACTGCGCCTGTTGCAATCAATTTTCACCGTTGATATGTGAATCTTTTTGCGATGTTGAAAGTTTTAAAAAGGATTTTTCAAGACTGGTCCAACTGGGCGGCAAAAAAATTGAAAAAATTGTATTCTCAGGCGGTGAGCCTCTGCTGCATCCCAATGTTACCGGTTTTTTTGATGCGGCACGGGAATGTTTTGACAATTATAGGGGGGGGGGGGGCGATTCGCTTCATAACCAACGCGATGTTGTTGCCGAAAAAAACGGAGGATTTCTGGCTTAACTGTAGAAAAAACCGTGTTGAAATAGATATTACAAAATATCCAATAAAACTTGATTACGAAGAGATAGAAAAAACAGCTGAAAAATACGACCTAAAGATATATTATGAAGGCGAGACCGATGAAATTATAAAAACGACAAACTATATGCCGTTTGATTTGAAAGGAAAGCAGAATATTAAAGAGTCGTTCAGGCTTTGTTTTTATTCCAATTCCTGCGTAAGCCAGTACAAAGGAAGGCTTTACACATGTTGCGCTGTGCCGCCTGTACATATTTTTAACAAGTATTTCAACCAAAATTTGCTCGTTTCGGATGCCGATTCCATCAATATTTATACCGCAAAAGATATGGACGAAATATTTGATTTTCTGCGCAAGCCGATACCATTCTGCCGGTACTGCAATTGGAAAAAATGTGAAACGCAGATACCGTGGCATATATCTACAAAACAAATTTCCGAATGGACATAATTTACCCTTTAGGATGAGTTTTCCATACGCGTTTACTTAACCAACCCTTAAAAATGCGATAAGTTCTAGAGGGAATGGCTTCGGCGGCTGCGTGAACACGTATCCTTGAACAACAAAACGATAATCGAACCGATAAGGTGGCCGGAGGAGAGAACAGTATATACTGTAGACGCTGGCGGTGAGCCGGTGCGCGAAAGCAACAAGGCGGATTACCGGTTGTATTACGCGATAGGTTATTTGACCTTGAGATGAAGGAAATGGCGCTGACCGGAACGGAGCAATAAGAAAAGGCCGGCAATTTCAAGAGTTTTAGGGAGAGGGATATAGTGATAGGTATCGCGGTAAACAAGGGCTGGAATATTTATCAGGGTTAAAAGCGATTTTTTATTCGCAGTGGGGTCTAATACCCCGCCCTTTAGGGCGGTTCGAGTTGGCAACGCCAAATAAAAAATGGTAGTAGACGGGTTTGCGCCGCAAACCTCCACAGTTAAATAATTTCCT
>JAITDS010000232.1 GCA_031282435.1 Spirochaetaceae bacterium | reverse complement strand
ATTATGTAGTCCGCTTTGAATGCCGTCTGTTTCAGATTCTCAAGGCCAACACGCGCTTGCCGCGGACCGGGGAGAAGGTTATCGTACGCGTCAGGCCGGGCAGGAGTTTAAGTATCCTGCGGGAAGAGAAAACACTCCTCGTTGAGGAGTTGCCGCTACAAAAAAAAGGCCTTTCAGATTCTCATGCCGCTTAAAAAAGGGGGAAGAGGTCATTTCTATTGCGGCTTGGTAAGAATGAATAACGCTATTGCAAATAATTCTAAAAAGCGTAATGCTTAAATTAATTATTGCCTTGTCATGATTTTGACAAGGCATAAAGCTAAACGGCGTTTTATTATCGCGTTTTATTAAAAGGAGGTTGTTATGAGCGAAAATAAATTGGACTTTTCTATTGAAGAGCTTGGGCCGCGAAATATTCGCTCGCCTATTACCATGTCAAAGAAACGTGGCGTTTTTATAGCAAACTATGTTTCTGATAATGAATTTATTCGCTTGGATTCGGATGTTACATTAGGCGAACAGCCCTCTGTTGACCGCAGCATGGTGCTTGAAAAAGCCGGTCCCCGCGAGAAGATATACTTCATGCCCGAACACGTCCACGCCGGCATCGTAACGTGCGGCGGTCTTTGTCCCGGAATCAATGATGTCATCCGTTCTATAGTACGCTGTTTGTGGTATCATTACAGGGTTAGGCGGATTACAGGCATCAGCTATGGATACAAAGGTTTTCTCCCTGAATACAGCTATCCTACGAAGGAACTTACTCTGGATTTTGTCGATGACATTCATAAAATCGGCGGTACAGTGCTTGGCACATCACGCGGCGGCGGCAAGGAAGTAACAAAAATAGTTGACGCTATGGAACAGCTTAATTTGAATATACTTTTTACAATAGGCGGAGACGGCACACAGCGCGGCAGTCTTGATATTGCCGATGAAATTGGCCGACGTCATCTTAAAATCGCCTGCGTTGGCATTCCCAAAACAGTAGATAATGATTTTTCATTTATTCAACGTTCTTTCGGATTCGATACGGCGGTTTCGCGGGCGGTTGACGTGGTCGCTTCCGCCCACATGGAGGCCCAGTCTCAGCCAAACGGAATAGGATTAGTCAAAGTGATGGGCAGGGAATCCGGTTTTATCGCGACGAATACCGCGCTTGCAAGTCATGAAGTAAACTTCGTGCTGATTCCTGAAGTTCCTTTCGATCTTACAGGTAAAAACGGCTTCTTTGAACATCTTGAACGCCGTTTACAAAGAAGAAAACACGCTGTCATTGTAGTTGCGGAAGGCGCATTGCAAGACGAACTCGCCAAAAATACAGGTACGGATGCTTCCGGTAATCTTATAATGGTTGACGTCGGACATTATCTAAAGCAAAAAATCGTGGAACATTTTAAGAGACTGGGGACTGAAATAACTCTGAAGTACATTGATCCAAGCTATCTGATACGTTCTTCTGTAGCGGTTTCAGTTGATTCAATATACTGCGACAGACTAGGCAACGCGGCCGTTCACGCGGCTATGGCCGGAAAAACTAAAGTGGTTATAGGGCTTGTTAATAACGAATTCGTACACCTGCCTATTAAAGCCGCGGTTTCACGCCGTAATCATGTAGACCCTGAATCCAGCCTTTGGCGAGATACTTTGGACGCTACTCATCAGCCTATCCTTATGACAAATGCGTCGGCGGGCATCAATTTCAGAGACGGTACGGCATACAATGTCAAGGAAACTTAGGTTCTTAACAGAGCATCGGCGTTTACTTTTTGGCTAAACTTTGAGGTTCTTGCCAATGAATTTCCGGGAGTCCCCATTGGCCGCAGGCGCATAGCATAGTTCCTTTCATAGCCGGTTTAACTGATGAAGGTGTCCAAGATTTTGGATTTTACCGGCTTTTTTGCCTTTTGATAGTTTTTAGCGGTAACTATGGGTGAGTGGTCTTTCAAATTCAACTCCATACATGGTACTCCGGTATTATTGACTGGTTTGATTTTGACGTGAGGCATGGCCACTCGCTATGGCTTGATTTCATTTGAGGCAATGCGCGGCATTGATATTTTTTTAAAAGAGTCATAGATTAGGGTATGCCTTTATCTTTATATAATACTCTTGGACGGAGAATAGAAACATTCATACCCGTCCATGAAGGAAAAGTTGGTTTTTATGGCTGCGGCCCCACCGTTTATAATTATGCCCATATCGGCAACTTACGCGCTTACGTTACACACGATACCCTAGTCCGCGTACTGCGCCGTTTTGGATACAAAGTAACCCATGTAATGAACGTTACGGACGTAGGACATCTTTCCGGCGATGACGATACCGGAGACGATAAAATGCTAAAAAGCGCGGAAGAACGGGGTAAAACCGTACTGGAAGTAGCCGATTTTTATACGGAAGCGTTTTTCAACGACACAGACCGCCTAAGAATACAAAGACCGGATATAGTTTGTAAAGCGACAGAGCATATAGACTGTATGATAGACCTAATCAAAAGGATAGAGGCGGGGGGCTTTACCTACAACGCGGGCGGAAACCTGTACTTCAACGTAGCGAATTTTCCATATTACGGGGAGCTGTCCGGGCATCTTTTTGACGAACAAAAAACCGTTTCACGCACGGAAATAGACGGCAATAAACGGAATCAAAGCGACTTTGTTTTGTGGTTTACCAAAAGCAAGTTTGAAAATCAGGCTCTTACATGGGACAGCCCTTGGGGACGCGGCTACCCCGGATGGCATATTGAATGTTCGGCCATGAGTATGAAATACCTAGGGGAGCAGTTCGACATACACGCGGGCGGCATAGACCATATTCAAATACACCATACAAACGAGATAGCGCAGAGCGAAGCGGCTACCGGCAAACACCCGTGGGTAAAATACTGGGTACACAACGAATTCCTAGTCCTCGATAAAGAGAAAATGTCCAAATCGGCGGGCAGTTTTATCACTTTGCAGAATCTTATTGATAAGGGATTTGACCCGTTGGATTACCGGTACTTCCTGTTGGGCGGACATTACCGGAATCAGATGAAATTTTCAGTTGAAAGTTTGAAAAGCGCTCAGAACGCGCGAAAATCACTGCTGTCAACTCTACGCTCGCTTGCGGTAAAGGCCGGGATAAGTGAATACACGGAGCGTTTAGACCGCAAAATAACAAGCAAGGCAAAAGACCATTTGGATGCGTTTGACGCGGCGTTAGAGGAAGACCTAAACACTCCGCGCGCGCTTTCTTCCCTTTGGGCGCTGGTAAAAGACGGCGGCGTTGAGCCAAAAGACGCGCTTGCGGCGGCCTTCGATATGGATAAAGCGATTGGATTGGATCTTGCCGCCGAAACATTCAAAAAATTCGCCGCCGTGAACGCCGTCAGCGAGGCCGAGATAGATGCGCTCATAGCTGAGCGCGCCGCCGCTAAAGCGGAAAAAAACTTTTTGCGGGCTGATGAAATTCGCGGCGCTTTGAATAAACGCGGCGTTATACTTGAAGACAGTCCTAAAGGCACTACTTGGAGATACGGGTGAGCGACCCAAAGAACGAGGATGAAAAACCGCAAAAACGCATAGCGGTAGCCCAAGCCATAATCATATTCATCTTTGTGCTGTACACGGGGCGGCTGTTCGCCATGCAAATACTGAATGGCGAATTGTACCGTTCAAGAGCAGACGACATCTCTAAAAGAACAATCACGCTGCCGGCTCAGCGCGGAGAAATATATGACCGCTCCTATAAACAGCCGATTGTCTTCAACACCGATTCTTTTGCGTTGTTAATAGCTCCGGCGGAAATTAAACGGGACGAAATACCTGACATATTAAGCCGTCTTGCGGAAATTTTGCGTATCCCCCGCGAACAGATAGATAAGAAACTGCCGCCGGAATATTATCATCTGTACCGACCCGTAGAAATTGCGTCAAATATTAATTACAACACAATAGCTTCACTTGCCGAAAACCTTGACCAGTTTCCCGGAGTATCGTGGCAGTCGAAGCCTGTCCGGAATTACCGCGATACCGGAAGCCTTTCCCATGTTATAGGCTATGTAGGTGATATAACCCGTGACGAACTTACCATACTTTACAATCGCGGCTATAAACAAGGCGATATAATCGGTAAGGCCGGAATAGAACGGCAATATGACGAAATCCTTCGCGGCAAGGAAGGGCGCGAGATAAGAACGGTTGACGTACGGGGACGCCTTGCCAGAGACCGTGAGATAATACGCGAAGCGCCGGAAAGCGGAAAGAATATTGTTCTAACTATTGACGGCGCGATACAAACACTTGCTGAAAAAGCGCTTGGTAAACGCATCGGCTCGGTTGTAGTGATGCGCCCGTCCTCCGGCGAGATACTTGCTATGGTTTCTTACCCGTGGTACGACCCCGGCATATTCAACAGCAATGATTCGGGCGCGGAGTATCAGATTCTTGTAAACGATACGAACAAACCACTGTTAAACAGGGCAATACAGTCCAGCTATCCGCCCGGTTCAACATTTAAGATAGTTATGACAACCGGTATATTAGGTGAGGATGCTTTTCCAAGAGAAAAAACTGTTGACTGTCAGGGTGAAATGAGCTATGGCGACAGAATTTGGCGCTGTCATATACGCCGTCCCGGACACGGGCGCGTCAACCTTCAACGGGCTATGGCTCAATCATGCGATATTTATTTTTGGGTAGTAGGGCGGGATAATCTTGGCGTTGAACGCATAGTTTCTTACGCGAAAGATTATGGTTTAGGCGAGCTTACCGGCATAGATATACCGGGTGAAATATCCGGTTTTATTCCTACGCCTCAGTGGAAAGAACGCCGTCTGCGCGAAAGATGGCAGGGCGGAGACACGATGAATATGTCGATAGGGCAGGGTTTCACACTGGTAACGCCACTGCAAATGGCAAACATGGTGGCGATGACGGTGAATAACGGTGTAATTTATAAACCCCATGTTCTTAAAGAAGTGCGCGATCCGGTAAGCGGCGCTATTGAAGAAATAATGCAAAAAGAGGTGTTACATGAATCCGATATTGACGATGAAATATTCGAAACCGTACGGAATAATATGCGCTCGGTAATAAGCGCGGGAACCGCTCAGTTTCCACTAAACATAAAAACGGTTGAAATCGCCGGTAAAACAGGAACAAGCGAAGTTGGACTGCACGACCGGTGGCATTCATGGTTTGCCGCTTACGCTCCGTATAACAGCAATAATCCTGAAGAACAAATTGTTGTTTCCGTGATAGTCGAAGCGGTAAATCCTTGGGAATGGTGGGCGCCTTACGCTTCGGCTATAATTTTTCAAGGAATTTTCGCAAAACAGACGTATGAAGAAGCAATAGCGTCCCTGCATTTCCAGTATTTGCTTCCTACAATTGAACGCAGAGAATAGGAAATCCGGTGAATCCCAAAATAGATTTGTCAAAAACCTTTAGCAGAGTAGGGGGTGCGCGGCATGAAACTGCATGATTTTTTTGAAATGGATTACGCGCTGTTGTTTTCGGCTGTATTGCTTACAGTATTCGGAGTGCTTTTTATATACTCGTCAAGCGTTACGTCTTTAGGGGCATCTGTTTCAAACGAATACATACGCCAGATTTTTTGGGGGGCGGGCGGCCTTGTTATCGCAATCGTCATAGCCATGCTTAATTACCGCCGTATATACTATGTTTCCTCATATCTTTATTTAGGCTCGATAGTTCTGCTTATATACACCTGTTTATTTGGACGTGTGGTAAACGGCGCGCGGGCGTGGCTTGGCATCGCATCGTTTGGGATACAACCCTCAGAATTCGCTAAAATAACAACCATCATTTTTCTAGCGCGATTTTTGGACAGCACAAAAAACAGCAGAAACGATGCGTGGCGTTTCGTTGTTTCCTGCATGATTGTTTTTGCCCCGATGATGATAATTCTGATACAGCCTGACTTCGGAACCTCGCTGGTGTTTATTGCCATACTTCTTTCCATGACGTTTATAGCGGGCATTTCAAGCCGTTATATTATTTTTTTATTAATGACTATAGCGCTGTCAGGGCTTCTCCTTGTGCTTCCGTTATGGCAGACGCATATACTTGGAAAAAACATACCATTTTTATCAATGTTATCGAATAAAAATTTTATTATAATAGCGATAAGCGCTCTTTTAATGATATTTTTTTTGGCCATTATTGGATTCATACGTTACAAAAAAACATATTTTTACTGGATAGGATACAGCGCTGTTATAATAATTTTATCATTCATCATATCCTATTGCGGGCAAAAAGTATTAAAACCATATCAAATAATGCGGCTTATAGTTTTTCTTGACCCTGACATAGATCCGCGTGGTTCAGGCTGGAATATCATACAATCAATAACCGCGATAGGTTCAGGCGGCATACTTGGTAAAGGCTATCTCCAAGGAACACAGAGCCATTACCGGTTTCTGCCCCAGCAAAGTACGGATTTTATATTTTCGATATATTCCGAAGAGTGGGGATTTTTGGGCGGCGTAATAGTTTTTTTGCTGTTTTTATTGATTAGCCTGCGCCTAATAAAAACTATGAAAACAACATCCGATTCGTTTGGCTGTTACATTGTAGCCGGTCTTGCCGGAATGTATATATTTCACTTTATGATAAACGTAGGAATGACAATGGGCATCATGCCGATAACAGGAATTCCGTTACTTTTCATGTCTTACGGGGGTTCGGCGCTTATTACCGCTATGGCCGGCATTGGACTGGCGTTAAGCGTTCACATTAGGCGATTCCAGTATTGATTAGGCAGTACATAGACCCGCTCAAAGATTTAGGCGGCCTTTTGCTTACAGTTGAAAAACCGGCCCGTTATACCGGCGGCGAGTACGGTATGCTGGCAAAATGCGGCGCGTCTTTTCAAACGGTGATTGCTTTCCCTGACCTGTATGAACTTGGGATGTCGAATCAGGCTCTGCGTATTTTGTACAATAGAATAAACGCCTTGAACGACATCTCCTGCGACCGTGTTTTTGCCCCTGCTCCTGATTTTGAGAAGTTGCTCAAAGAAAAACATATTCCGCTCTACGCGCTTGATACCGGGCTTACGTTGCGCGGCGCCGATATGCTGATGTTTACTCTAGGCTACGAGTTGGGTATAAACTCCGCGCTGACTATTTTGGATACAGCGGGAATAGCGTTGCGGCGTGAGGAACGCGCGGAAGACGCTCCAATTATAATTGCGGGCGGCCCGTGCGTTTCTAATCCTCTGCCATACGCGCGTTTCATAGACCTGTTTTGGATAGGGGAGGCGGAAGATGAATTTTTTATACTGCTTGAACAACTCCGTCATGACAAAGCGGGCGGCGCTAAGCGGGCGGAACTTGTAAGCCGGCTTGCGGCGCACCCTTCGGTATGGCTTGCCGGTAAAAAAAAGGCCGTCCGCGCGGTATACACCGGTTTTTCGGAGCGTAAATTTCCCGCGCCGGTTTTTCCTGTTCCAAGCATAAAAGTAACCCAGCATCATGGCGTTGTAGAAATAATGCGCGGCTGTCCAAACGGCTGCCGTTTTTGCCATGCCGGAATTTGGTACCGCCCCATGAGACAGAAAAATGCCCGCGCCGTCTTTGATGAAGCCGCCGAATGTATATCTAAAACCGGTTTTCGTGAAATAAGTCTTTCGTCACTTTCAAGCGGCGATTACCGCTATATAGATAACCTTATAGACGCGCTAAACGCGAAATTCGGAAAGAACAGAATTTCGTTTCAACTGCCCTCCCTTTATATTTCAACATTTTCGCTGCCAATACTTGAAAAAATATCCAAAGTACGAAAAAGCGGCCTTACGTTTGCCGTTGAAACCCCTTTGACGGACTGGCAGGCGGCCATAAATAAAGATATAAGCATGGATTCAATTTCCAGCATAATGAAAGAGGCTAAGAGTAACGGCTGGCGTTCGGCAAAACTATACTTTATGATAGGGCTTCCGGTAGGCGATGATAAAACCGCCGAAGACGAGGCGCTTATCAATTTTGTCAAAGAATTATCTGAGAGGACACGCTTAAAATTTTCAGTAAACGTAGGCGTTTTTGTGCCAAAGCCTCATACGCCTTTTCAGTACAGCGCCCAGATAGAGGAGGGGAGGGCGCGGTTAATGCTGAACCATATACGCGATGCGCTAAAAAAACAGGGACATAAAGTAAGCGTACACGATCCGTTTACGGCGCTTGTCGAGGGATTGATTGCGCGCGGGGACGAGGATACGGGAATAATAATAGAAGAGGCATACCGTTCAGGTTGCCGTTTGGACGCATGGACTGAATATTTTCAAAAAGAAATATGGCGCGAAGTTTTTAGCAGACATAGAGAGCATATCGAAAGAATAACGGGCGCAAGAAATTTTAGAGAAAAACTTGTATGGGATATTATTTCTTCTAGAGTATCAAAAAAATACATAGTGTCCGAAGCCGAAAAATCCCATAAATGTAAGATAAATGATGTTTCATGTATACAAAATTGTACAGAGAAATGCGGCGTTTGTTCGAAAGAATGCGGTATTGTAGAAAATAACATACGGTTAGATAATATTTATTCTGAAAACCTTGAAAAAATTGTTTCGGTAAAAGATCCGGACACTTACAGGATCGTCTTTTCATTTTCAAAAGAGGGTAGGGCGGTATTTTTACCTCATCTTGCCCTTGTCGAGGTCTTTTCTATGGCTTTTCTTAGGGCCGGTATTCCGGCTCTGTACACAGCAGGTTTTAACCCGTTGCCGCGCCTTGATTTTGCCGCGCCGCTGTCGCTTGGCATAAAGGCTTCAGGCGAAATAGCTTCCGTAGATACCGAGCGCCCGTTCAATAGCGGCGATTTTATACTACAGTTAAACAGCGTACTGCCGGAAGGTATTGTAATCACCGGCGCTCTTAATTGCATGATTCCGTCAGGCGCAAAGAAACATTCGGCGGCATCGCTGTTGTGGGGTTTTGAATATGCGTCTAACGGTGTTCCGGAAATTGTGGAAGCGCGGGATGAAAAGGCATACCGTCAGGAAAAATGCGGCGGCTCTTTGTACGAGTTGTCCCGCCTGCGTGTGCTTGCTAAATCCGAATCTGGTCCGGCATCATACATGGATGTGTACCGGCGGCTTTACCCGTAATAGTAATGGCCTTTCAACAATCCGGGCGGTCGCCGGCTAAACTTCGTTAAAGCTTACAAGCATTCTCCTAAAGCGGACAAAAAAAGCGCTAATAATACACCCGGTAGAAAAATTGAATGAACCTCCTCGCGGCAAGCGCGCCTAAGGTCGAAGACCGGCGTTTGCGGCGAGGTATCTTGCAGGCGTTGAAATTATTTACGTGGTTCGATCGGGTAAGGAAATCATCTAATTTATGGAGGCTTACGGCGCAAACCCGTCCGTCTACTACCATTTTTTGTTGGTATTGCTAACTCTAACCGCCCTAAAGGGCCGGGTATTAGACCACATTGCGAATAAAGGTAGACAGAATAATCATTATATATAGTAAAATATATACCTTATATCGCTGCTATTTTATCGGAAGTCGAAAACTTGAAGTTCCCTGACAATTCTATTGACAGGTGTTTTTTTTTGAAATAGGCTTTAATGGCATTGTGAAAGGCTTTGTTTTTTCAAGATTAAAGACGACTTTGTTTTTTACGGCGTTTTTGCTTGTTTGTTTTGCCGCGCTTCTTTACGTGCTTGGTAACGTGCGGGGATTTACGGACAGGACGCAGTTTTTTTTACTTAATACAATACTGTATGTAGGTTTGTTTACGGCGTTTTACACTCTGCTTAACCTTGTTTTTAAGGCTGGTTTTACAATAGTAAAACATAAAAACCATATACACGCGCGTTCCTTTGTTTTTTTGTTGTTTGGCATGATTTCTTTTATTTTTTCCGTCATAGCCGCCGCGATTTTAGTTTTATCAAAAGGAAATATGAAATGAAAAAATTAACAGCGCTGCGCGGCGCGGCGCAATGTCTAAACAATGAAGACGATATAATTAAGCAGGTTTCCATAATGTACGACGATATACTTTCGCTAAACAATATATCCGAAGACGATATTGTATCACTGCAATTTTCCGTTACCCAAGACATTGACGCGGCGAATCCCGCCGCCGCGCTTCGAAAATCCGGACGCGCTAAAAATCTTGCGCTGTTTGCCGTTCAGGAGGCTTACGTTAAAAACGGCCTTCCCCGCGTTATTCGCTGTATGCTTCATTGTTACATGGACGAGGGTGTCCCGTTACGTCATGTTTACCGGAACGGCGCCGAGGTACTGCGTCTTGACCGCGCTCAAAACGGTTAATGGACTTGTTCGCCAACCCGGTTGGTTGTCGCCCAAGTCCTTGCAAAATGCATGGCATTTTGCGGTTTTTAGCGGAAGTTGTTCGGAAACTTGAGGTTTCCGAACAACTCTAATAAGTTAATTCAGCGCGAAGCATAAACTCAAACCCTAATGTAATCCGGCAATCGTTTGGCAAATCTATTCCGGCAATTTTAATGTTTTGCTTAACATAGTCAGGATTATGGTCAAACGTAATGACAGGACCTACGGCGGCTACGAATCTGCGCAAAAAGAAATTCCAATTTTTGAAATCGACATTATAGAAAACGGAATTACGCCGCCGGCCATCATTTCAAGCATATCATTGCGCATATTGCTTTCAAACAAACTTACAGGCAAAAGAAGCGGCTTAACAGGCGCGTAAAAGCGGCCTTCCTGAATAAAATATATTTCATAGCCTAAATTAAATATAGCGCCAAGTCCGAATGAAGCGGCGACAAATTCTATATCCTCCGTTATCGAAGTCATTCCGGCTATATTTGTTTCGGCGGATATGATTGAATAAAGATTTCTGCTGCCGCTTATCATTCTAAAACTTGTTGTTACAATATTGGAAATGCCCGTTTCAAACGCAAAATAACCGCCGTCCCGCACAACCGATATTAGTCCCAGTTGCATCCCGTAATCTATCGATTCCGCATAGTTTAAAAGTCCCCACTGTACTCCGGTTAAACTTCCGGTAACAACATTTATGATACCGAGTTGCGCTCCTTCAACAAAGTCGCCCGCATAATTTACTACACCATATAGTTGTCTGCCTTGGAGTCCTTCAAGCGAGATGTTGGCGAATCCTGTTTGAGTGCCGCTGAAAAGCCCTGTATTCAAATTGCATAATCCAAACTGAAAGGCTTCCGCATAACTGCCGCCGGAATAATTAAAGCCGCCCGCCTGTACTCCGGCAAAATCGCCGCCGGAAGCGTTGAGTAAACCGGCCTGAAAACCTATTGTTTCCTCATCGTTCAGATTGACGATTCCAATTTGCGCGCCCTGCATATTCCCTCTGTTTGAATTTAGAATCAGCCCTATCTGCATACCTTGAATATCGCCGCCTATTATGTTCAATAAACCGGCCTGCGCGCCAAACAGCGATATTTCTACTATGTTTAATCCGCCGATTTCCACGGAATAATAGTCGCCGTAAATTATATTTATCGCGCCTAGTGAAGGCAGTATGAATCTATCGGGGAGTAAATTAACAATACCGGTGTATATAAATTCATCAGAAAACGCGCTCTGCGGCCAAAATTATAAAAAAAGGAGTATAATCGCCCCCCCCCCCCCCCTTCCCAATCCGCCGCCGCGGCGCGTGTTTCCAAGCATTTTTGATAATCCTTTTTTATTCGCAGTGGGGTCTAATACCACGCCGCTTGCGGCGGTTAGAGTCGGCAACGCCAACAAAAAATGGTATTAGACGGGTTTGCGCCGCAAACCTCCACAGTTAAATAATTTCCTTACAGAACGAACCACGTAAGTAATTTCAACGCCTACAAGATACCTCGCCGCGCAAGCGCACGCTTGCCGCGAGGTGGTTCATTCGCAGTGGTGTCTAATACCTCGCCCTTTAGGGCGAGGAGGTTCATTAAGTTACAGTTTTATCGACAGTAAAGGAGGCTGGCTTTAGCAAAGAACTTGCCGCAAACTCGTTTGCACGTTTGCGGCAAGGCGGTTCAGGTCTCCGGGCAGTTCTATTTGCTTCAGTCAAATTTCAAGCGGCTAAATGTTTTTGAAATTTGTATCGAATCGTTTATATAAGAACGAGTGTTACTCTTTCCCATTAATAAGGCTTGCAAGAAATCCGGTTGGCTTTTAACGCTGTCTACCGCCGATTCCTGAAAAACCATATTGCGCTGTATTGTCTGCTTGCTATTCAGTTGCGTCTTATCCGGAGTTTCCCCACTCAAAAGAGCGTAGTATGCGTCGTCAATATAAATAAGCTCTTCGCTAATGGCATCCATAATGGCTTCCGGGTCTTCTCCATTCTCATACCCTTTTATCGCTTCAATTAGCATAGAAGCATCTATTATGCCGTAAAAAGTATTCGTATCTATGTATTCTTCGTCATCTAAATACAATACCCCGTCATTATCAGTAAAACCGGCATCTAAAAGCGGAGTCATGTCCGGTTTTAATTCTTCAATCTCCTGTGCGCAATTTTGATATATAAGGTAAACCTCTTCATCAAACAAAAAATAGAACGTAAAACCTTTTTCATCCGTATAAGAACGTTCTTTATCAAAATCAACCCAGTCAGGAATGTATCCCGGTATTAAAGGATCTTTGACGGCTACGGATTTTAAATACGCGTCGTCATAATAAAGCGGTAATAAATTTGCTATATCATCCCATGCGCGAAATTCCGCTTCCATCATATTTTTGAACAGCTTCCCCGTATCTGTCTGCGGGGCGTAATTGACTTGTCCGCTAAACTTTTTAGGCTTGTACGGTTCTTCCGCAGGCGGCTTTTCAGTTTGGGGTTCTTCCGTCTGGGGATCTTCAGCAGGAGATGATTCCGACGGTTTTTTAACATCCGTAAGTAATATATCCGCACAGCCGGAAAGCAAAAATGAAAATAAAACAGGTAAATAAAAAAGTCTGTTTTTTAAAAAAACACAATGTAATTTATTTGCCATGTAAACCCTCCATAAAATTAATTTGCTTGATTGAACTTGTCCGCCCAAGCGGTTGATTGCCGCCCAAGTCCTTGCAAAATGCCGCGTATTTCGCGTTTTCAAGCGGAACTTGGCCAAACATAAGTTTGGCTTGCGTAAACTTGAGGTTTACAGACAACACAATTAATAAATGTTCATTAACGATTTTTAAAATTCGGAAGGGGGGGGGGGGGGATAAAATCCAAGAAAACGAATATCCGCGCTTCGGAGCAGAGCATGGCGGCGGCTTAAAGTCCACAATGAACCGCATATTTTCCACCACCGGATAGAAGTATGTCCGTAAATAATTCGCTTTTTTTACCGGATTCATTATACTAAACAGTCTAGCGTTAATGGCGGCAGCTTGTCAAGAAATCTGTCCGTTTTCTGTAAAAAAACAAGCGCTAATTTCACGATATGCGTTTACATAAAAAGGGGGACGCGAATTGACGCTGATTAACATGAACTGAAACGCCTATTATTCATAATCCGCGGATAATCTTATTGCGAATGAACCTGACTTTGCGCTACGCGCAAACTCAGTAAAATCAAAACCGCTTTAGCGGTTTTGATTCGTTCAACGCGCTTGCGCGTTGAGCCGCGCAATGGGATAGAAGCGGTATTAAAACGCCAAAAGCGTTTTAATAATAGCGGATAGCCCGGTTTTTCGCCGTTTCGCCCCGCGAAACGGCGAAAAATGCGCCCTGATTTTGCATTAAACCATCATTCATTCCCCGTGCGGGGACGCCGGGATGAGATTTAGGATTTCTTTTATCGGCATGCAGAGGCCGTCCGCGTCGAGCCCCTGGCGCGGCTCACCGCGCAAGCGCGTTGCACGAATCAACACCGCGCAAGCGGTTTTGATTTTACAGCGTTTGCGCGTAGCGCAAAGTCAGGTTCATTCGCAATAAGA
>JAITDS010000017.1 GCA_031282435.1 Spirochaetaceae bacterium | reverse complement strand
CGCTATTCTACCAAACAGGTCATTTCTATTGCGTTTTCATGAGGACATTATCATTGCGGTTTAACAGACTGTTGTCCGTTCTGGCGGTAATTCCAGTTTCAGATATGAAAAATATATCACGGGGTTTGCGTTCCGCAAACTCAGAAAGCTCAACGCGCTTTGTGCGTTGAGCCGCGCAACGGGATTGTAGGGGTGCCGCCGCGCAGCGGCGGGCAGCCACGGCGCACCCTGCGGGGGCGCCGTGGCCGGAGCGGTAGCGCAGCCCCGAAAAGCCCGGTTCCCGGCGCTTTTGCGCCGGGACTGCGCCCAAATTAAAAAATAGCCGTAATTTAAATTACAGCCCTCCCTGAGGCTACTTGACTTTTTTTACCCGTATAAGCATGATATTTTATAGAGCCGCCGTCGGGCGGTATATAATCAAAATAAGGTGAACCGTGTCCCGTGCTTGAAGCTGGGTCCTGTTGTTTTATGGGACAGGTTTAAGGAAGAGGAGTAAAAATCATGGCAAAACAGTTATTGTTCAACGATGATGGACGCCGAAAACTGTTGGCAGGTGTTGAGCAAATTTCCAGAGCGGTAAAAGTTACTTTGGGTCCTAAAGGGAGAAACGTTCTTTTGGATAAGAAATTCGGCGCTCCCACAGTAACAAAAGACGGCGTTTCAGTCGCCAAAGAAATAGAATTGGCCGACCCCTATGAAAATATGGGCGCGCAGTTGCTTAAAGAAGTAGCGACAAAAACTAACGATGTGGCGGGCGACGGCACTACAACCGCTACCGTTTTAGCTTACGCGCTGGTGAAAAAAGGGCTGGAATCCGTTTCAGCGGGTATGACTCCGATAGAACTGAAACGCGGCATTGATAAAGCTGTTGAAATTGCTGTAAGCGAAATTAAGAAGAATTCAAAAGAGATAAAAGACAAAGAAGAAATTTCAAATGTAGCGTCGATTTCCGCCAACAACGATTCCGAGATTGGCCGCACAATTGCGGACGCTATGGAAAAAGTCGGAAAAGACGGCGTTATCACGGTGGAAGAATCCAAAACAATGGAAACAAGCATCGAATTTGTCGAAGGAATGCAATTTGACCGCGGTTATATTTCGGCCTATTTTGTTACTGACCGCGATACCATGACCAGCGTATACGATGACGCATACATACTGATACACGACAAGAAAATTTCTTCTATGAAGGATATGCTGCCGCTGCTTGAAAAAGTAGTTCAGAGCGGTAAACCGCTACTCATAATCGCGGAAGATGTTGACGGAGAAGCGCTTTCGACTTTAGTGTTAAACAGCCTTCGCGGTACGTTGCGCGCGTGCGCCGTTAAAGCGCCCGGTTTCGGCGACAGGCGAAAAGCCATGCTGGAAGACATCGCGATACTCACCGGCGGTACGGTTATCACGGAAGAACTTGGTCTTAAACTTGAAAATACGGACATTTCTCAACTTGGCAAGGCTAAGACAATTAAGATTGACAAAGACAACACGACTATCATCAACGGCGCCGGTAAAGAAAAGGACATCAAGGACCGCATTGCCCAGATAAAGGCTCAGATTGCCGACACAACATCCGACTATGACCGCGAAAAACTGCAAGAACGCCTTGCTAAATTGGCGGGCGGCGTTGCGGTAATAAACGTCGGCGCCGCGACTGAAGTTGAATTAAAAGAGAAAAAACACAGAGTAGAAGACGCTCTTTCGGCGACTCGCGCCGCTATCGAAGAAGGCATTGTTCCCGGCGGCGGTCTTGCGTTGATTCAGGCGATTCCGGTATTAGAGAATGCTGATTTGTCAAAGTACACACGGGATGAAGGCGTTGGTTTCCAAATTGTAAAACGCGCTCTTGAAGAGCCTATCCGCCAAATTGCCGAAAACGCGGGGCTTGACGCGGGCATTATCGCGGACAAGGCCAAGCACGAAAAACCCGGCGTTGGTTTTGACGCGGCAAAAGAAGAGTGGGTAGACATGGTAAAGGCGGGCATCATTGACCCTGCTAAGGTTACCCGTTCCGCGCTACAGAACGCCGCTTCAATAGCGAGCCTGCTGCTCACCACCGAATGCTCTATCACCGATATTCCTGAGAAGAAGGATGCGCCCGCTATGCCCGGCGGCGGTATGGGAGGCATGGGCGGTATGGGCGGCATGGATTATTAAGCCCTGAACGTTCTATTAGGAATCGCGGTCATATCTTTTTTGACCGCGATTTTTTTATTTTTATACCTTGTTTTTTTTTCAAAACGCGAAAATATAAGTGTTGCTGACAGCACAGACGTTGCCAACGGCACAGACGATATAAAATTAAAACCGCGCAGGCAATCCGGCGCTGTTCAGGAAGGGATACGTGGAGATGCCCGCACCTGCCCAATCTGCGCCGCGCGTTTTGAACATGGAGAGAAAATAAAGTCAAAGATTTTTCCACCAAGCGGACGACCGTACCGGCTTTTGCACATCTTAGGCTGCTCTTTCTGCCTTGAAGGGGAGAGACGGCGGCTTTGCCCCGTTTGCGGCGCGGAACTTTCTACCGGCGACTATCTTGTCGCGCGAATATGGCAGAATCCAATTAAACCACAAGTACGAATACAAGGATGCCTGCACTGCTTCCTAAAAGGAGGACGGCGTAAATGACGGATCTTCACACACATTCAACAGCCTCGGACGGGAACTTAACGCCGTCAGAATTGGTACGCGCCGCCAATTCACTCGGTATGGACTCTATCGCGTTGACGGACCACGACACAATAGATGGCATCTCCGAAGCGCAGAAAGAAGCCGAAAAACTCAACATAAATCTAATACCCGGAATTGAGCTTGACATCAATTGGCAATACAAAGCGGACGGAACGCCGGCGCATCAGAATTGCTCCCGCGAGTTTCATCTATTAGGCTTAGGTCTTAAAACGCCGTCCCCCGCCTTCTTAGAAATGTTGACGGAAATCAAGGGAGAACGCACCCGCCGCAACCTGCTTATCATCGAAAAAATGCGGTGCGCGGGCATAGATGCCGATTACGAAGAATTACGCGGCATCACGTCCGGCAACTGCATAGGAAGACCGCATTTTGCTCAATATCTTATAAAACTAGGCAAAACACGAAGCATCCAGGCCGCTTTTGACCGTTTTTTAGGCAAGGGAAAACCTTTCTACATTCAAAAAACCGGCGTTGATTTTAAGCGGGCTGTCTGCGCCATCCACGAATCCGGCGCTCTGGCGGTTCTGGCTCATCCGGCAACGCTGTATGTATCATGGGGCCGGCTGCCGGACATTTTGGAGGAATTGAAAGAACAAGGCTTGGACGGTATAGAAGCATGGCATCCCGCGGCAACTGAGCGGGCCTGTCAAAGACTAGCGGCCATAGGCAAAAAACTGGACTTACTGATAACCGCCGGCAGTGATTTTCACGGCGAAAAACGTCCGGGCCGCCGTCTTGGTTACACCGGAGGCGGACATAAAATAGAAAACTCGTTTTTAGACAAATTCCCGTATTTTTAGAAGAATCAGGGCGCATTTTTGCCTGCCGTAGGCAGGCAAAAACCGGGCTTTTCGGGGCTAGGCCGCTTTGCCCCTGCGGGGCGCCGCGTCTTTGCGCTTCGCGCAAACCCCTACAATCCCGTTGCGCGAATCAAACAAGCCCGACCCTTTTATACCTCGACAGCCGCTGATACCACCTGCGCAGCTTGAGTCCGGAGTCAAGAACATGATTGAGCGATTGCGTCACAAGCGTCGCTGAAAGCCTCCTCCCTTTTTTATTCGCAGTGGGGTCTAATACCCCGCCCTTTAGGGCGGTTCGAGTTGGCAACGCCAAATAAAAAATGGTATTAGACGGGTTTGCGCCGCAAACCCCCACAGTTAAATAATTTCCTTGCCCGATCGAACCATGTAAATAATGTCAACGCCTACAAGATACCTCTGTCAAGCCGCAATAGAAATGACCCCTATTTTAACGCAATAGAAATGTCCTCTTCCCCCGTTTTTTAAGCGGCATGAGAATCTGAAAGGCCCTTTTTTGGTAGTGGTAACTCCTCAACG
>JAITDS010000004.1 GCA_031282435.1 Spirochaetaceae bacterium | reverse complement strand
ACGTGGTTCGTTCTGTAAGGAAATTATTTAACTGTGGGGTCTAATACCATTTTTTATTTGGCGTTGCCAACTCGAACCGCCCTAAAGGGCGGGGTATTAGACCCCACTGCGAATAAAAGGTTGAAATGGGGGGTGTTCCCGCGAATGGGGGGGGGGGGGGCAAAGGAGGGAAGCGGGTGGCCATCCCGCTAGCCCGCCCCGCTGGTCGGTGGGGCGGGTGGCTTGCGCGGCAGCCGCTTGACGCTGTGGAGTGATTTAAGGTATGGTTAATCAACATGATTTGATTTAAGGAAGCTGATATGTACGTAATATTTGAATTTAAAGGCAAACAATACAAGGCCGAAAAAGGCGCGGTGTTGAAAGTTGATTATGTTGATGCCGAAGAAGGCGAACATTTTGATATTGATTCGGTGCTGCTCGTTTCGGACAAAGACGTATCTGTAGGAGCGCCCTATGTTTCCGGCGCAAAAGTAAAAGCGGCGATTGAATCGCACGGGAAAGACCGCAAAATAACCGTGTTCAAGTACATCCCCAAAAAGGACTACCGCCGCAAAAACGGCCACAGACAGAAATTTTCGCTAATAAAAATTGAAGACATCGCGGTCTCTTAAAAATGATACGGCTGGAAGCCGCGCTTGACAAGGAAAACATCCTAGTCGCTTACAGCGCGGCGGGACACGCCGGAACGGGACCGCGCGGCGAGGACATAGTGTGCGCCGCGGTATCAACACTTTCGCGCACACTAGTACGCGCCCTTAGTTGCACAGAAGGCATAAAAATACAGGCGGAAGCGCCGGAACGCGGCGTTTTTTCGGCAGTGATAAACTACACGGAAAACGCCAAACAATTTTTACAGGGAGCGGGGACATTCCTGCTTGAAGGACTTAAATCCATTGAGGAAGAGTACCCCGCCTGCTGTAAACTAACGATAAAAAAAGCGAAAAAAAGCGGCTAAACGCTTTTTTATAAGGAGAAAACTATGGCACGAAAACGCGGCGGAAGCGGAGCCAAGAACGGACGCGATTCGAACCCCCAGTATTTAGGCGTTAAAGCCTTTGGCGGAACCCTCGTCAAAGCGGGAACAATAATTGTAAGACAACGCGGAACAAAAATACACCCCGGAATGAACGTCGGACGAGGCGGGGACGACACATTATTTGCGCTGACAGACGGAATAGTAGCCTTCCGCACACACCGCGGACGCAAACAGGCCGCGATAAACCCGTCGTAACAAGCAGATAAAAAACAACGTTAGCGTCTTATGGACAGGTTTGCTGACGAAGCAGTAATAGAAGTATCCTCCGGAAACGGCGGGAACGGTTGCGCCGCTTTTCGCCGTGAAAAATTTGTGCCAAACGGCGGGCCGGCAGGCGGCGACGGAGGACGAGGCGGTGACGTTATATTTGTGGTACGCCGCAATTTAAGAACACTGACACACCTGCGCTACCAGCAGACATTCAAAGCCGAAAACGGACACGACGGCGAAGGCCGTGAACGTTACGGCAAAAACGGCGAAAACATAACCGTCCCCGTACCACCCGGAACAGTGATAAAGGACTTCCAAAAAGGGGAAATTCTGCACGACTTCGGCAAAGACGAAACCGATTTTGTCTTTCTGCGCGGCGGCAACGGCGGCTGGGGCAACGTCCACTTCAAATCATCAGTAAATCAAGCCCCACGCCACGCCCTGCCGGGCAAAAACGGCGAAAGCCGTAAACTTCGCGTTGAACTACAAATAATGGCCGACATAGGCTTCGTAGGCTTCCCCAACGCCGGCAAATCATCACTACTAGGCCGCTTTACCAACGCCCGCCCAAAAATAGCGCCGTACCCGTTCACAACAAAAATCCCAAACCTAGGCGTACTCCGCACGGAAGGACGCGACATAATCCTAGCGGACATCCCCGGCCTAATCGAAGGCGCGTCTCACGGAGCGGGACTAGGCCTGCGCTTCCTAAAACACATCTCCCGCACACCAACGCTCGCCTTCCTAATCGACCTGTCGGACGACAAATACTTGGAAGCCTTCGACATACTCCTCGCCGAACTGGAAGCCTACTCGCCGGAACTAACCAAAAAAAAACGCATCGTCATAGGGACAAAACTCGACACGGAAGAAAGCGCCGGACGACTAGAAAAACTCCAAGAACGCCTGCCAAACGAACAAGTATGCGGCATATCCGTCTTTTCCGGCGAAGGACTGGATGCCCTTGCCGCGATATTTACAGAGATGACGAGGACATAATGCCGTATCTTTCAGCGAGTTTGGAGGGGGGAAGCCTCCCCCCTAGCTCCAGACAAAGTCTTCCGCCTACCCCCCTCAGCGGGGGCGGATTCTCAGAAATTACGACACAATGTTATGCCCCCGCAACGCCCCCAAACCGTCCCGCGGATAACGGACCCTCAATGTGAATTACGCGATACTGGGCGGCAGCTTTGACCCCGTACATAACGGACACCTTAACATGGCGCTTGCGGTACTGCCGCTAGGCTACGACAGAATAATACTAGTTCCGGCCTGCCAGTCTCCGTTCAAAGCGCCGGAACAAAGCGACACGGCGGAAGAACGCCTTACCATGCTGTTGGCGGCGATTTCAGGGGACCGCCGCTTCACGGTTGACGCCTGCGAGATAAAACGGGGAGGCGTTTCCTATACCATAGACACACTGAACGACATAATTGAACGCTATCAGCCGGACGGCAAACCCGCGCTTATATTAGGAGACGATCTGGCTTCAGGATTTCCGCAATGGAGAAACGCGGAACTCATCGCGCGGAAGGCCGGTATAGTAATAGCAAGCCGCCTTTCATCCGTTAAAGGCAACTACCCTTACCCCTATACATTTTTAGGCAACGTTATTATGGACATATCGTCAGGCTCCGTGCGTGAGCTGATACAGGAAGGCGGCGACTGGAAGCCGCTCGTGCCGGACGGCGTACAAAAAATAATCGAGGAACGCGGCCTATACGGGGCGCGGCGGATACAACACGCCGGACACGATTTCCAAGATCCGAAAGATGAAGCCGGCTTCATAAGATATGTAGAAGATACGACACGCGAAATGATGAAAACACAGCGGTTTATACATTCACGCAACGTGGCCGTTCATTCCGCAGATCTTGCGGAACGCTACGGACTTGACAGCGGCAAAGCCTATCTTGCGGGCATTACCCACGACATCTGCAAACACTTTGACAACGACGGCATGAAAGATTATGCTCTAAAAGACGGAGACCCGCTCAGCCGTCTTGAGCGCGAAAAACCGTCAATGTTGCACGGCAGGGCCGCGGCTATACTTATACAAGAAAAATTCGGCATAAATGACCCGGACATAATAGAAGCCGTGCGCTACCACACGAGCGGGAAACAAGATATGGGCGGTCTGGCAAAAATCGTTTACATTGCCGACAAAATAGAAGCGGCGCGGACAACGGTTGACCCCGGACTTAGACGACTCGCCTTTAGCGGCAAGGGACAAAACATTACGCTGGACGACTTGTTCAACACTATACTCCACGCGACAGTTGAATGGCTTACCGGACGCGGCTTAGAAGTATCTAAAGAAACCTTAAAAATACTTTCAGGATACGAAGCCTGCAAAGTGGTGGCGGTATTAAACCCCGATTGCGAATGAAACATGAAAAAACAAATAGATTTTAGCATTTTTCTTCTTGTCGGAATAATACTTATCGTAATTGCGGCTGCCGTTGCGGTTTTTTTTGTGCTGAATCGTGATTTTGCGGAAACAAATTTTATGGATGGCAGAGTTTCAACAACATTATTTATAATTGAGTACGAAGAAAAACCACTCGGTTCATACCTGCTGATTTACAACCATCTAACAAAACGAGCGGCAGGTTTCGAGATACCCGGAGAAACCGGCCTTATTTTACAGCAAATTAATCGTGTTGACCGCATAGACACAGTTTATCAAAGCGGCAAAATAGCCGTATATATTAAAGAAATAGAAAAACTGCTGGGCATAAGCGTGAATTACAACATTGTATTCAATATGGATAAACTTAACGGAGCGGTTGATTTACTGGAAGGCGTAACTATATTTATTCCGGGAGATATAAAAATATCTGAAAGCGATAACCTAATGCTTTTTTCATCGGGCTTTACAAAACTTGACGGCGATAAAACGGTAGAATACCTAAGCTGTCAAAACCCCGATTATGAAATTGAAACCCCGCAGCAGCGCAGCCAGCGATTTTTTACCGGCTTATTAAAACGTTTAGGCGAAAAAAAAGATTTCTTAAAAACAGCCGACGTTAATCAACTCTTTCAAAACTATATAGAAACGAACATGAACAAGCGTGTTTTGACCCAGTTTTTTGACGAGCTAGGCAATATAGACATTGACCGCTTCAGCATCTCTCCAATAGGCGGAAATATGCGGGAAGTTTCCGGTAAAAAATTATTGCTACCTTACTATGAAGGCAGTTTAATAAAAGATATTGTACGCCAAACCTTGAATTCTTTAGCGCAGCGCAATGGCAGCACAGGCGGCAACAGGATACTTACTGTTGAAGTGCTGAACGGCACCGCCATTTCCGGACTTGCCGGACGCACGGCGGAGTTGATTCGCGGCTTTGGTTATGATGTAATAAACATAGGCAACGCGGACAGCGCCGGTTATGAATTTACGGAAATAATAGACCGTTCAAATTTTGGCGGCGAAGTTGAAAAATTTGCGGAGATTATAAACTGTAAACGTATAGTAACAATGCGTAACGACGATGAATTGCAGGAAAAGATTATGCTGCCGGAAGTTGCGGCGTATTCACCAAATGAATATAAGGCCGATTTTACGCTGATTATCGGCAGGGATTTCAATGGACGACACACTCAAAACTGAAACGGCGATTGAAAAAGCCGGTGTTAAAACGGAAGAGACGTTGGCGACAGAACTAGGCATACTGCTGAAAGAGCATAAGGCCGTAGATGTCGCGCTGATAGATTTGCGCCGGCTTTCAATTTGGACGGATTTTTTTGTTATAGCGACGGTTACAAGCGGCGCTCATCTTTCCGGCCTGCGCCGGCGCATAAGCGAATTTGCTGTTACAAACAAACTGCCCGTCCTGCATGAACATAAAAAAACATCTGCCGGCAACGGCTGGGATATTTACGATTTAGGCTTTATGGCGGCGCATCTTATGACGGAAGCCTCGCGTTCATTTTACGAATTGGAAAACCTTTGGAACGGCGGCGCTCTAATTAAACTGTAGCGGATTTGCCCGCCAAACAAGCGGCTTGCAATACGATACCGGAAAATAATCACGCATAACGCGGGAGGAATAAAATGCAGGATGACATTAAGACTTTGTTTGAAAGAATCAGTTCCGCTAAACATTGTGTAGCGCTTACAGGGGCGGGCGTAAGCACACTGTCCGGCATACGGGATTTTCGCGGCAAAAACGGTTTATACAACGACATGGACGCGGAAAAAATGTTCGATATCGATTATTTTGAACAAGATCCGTCTTACTACTACAAAACGGCAGGCACGTTCATCTATAATTTAGAGGAGCGTGAAGCCTCGATTGTACACACAACGCTTGGCGAAATGGAAAAGCGCGGCCTTATAAAAGCGGTTATAACGCAGAATATAGACTTGCTTCACCAAAAAGGCGGCAGCCGCCGTGTCATAGAAGTACACGGTTCGCCGGACCCGCACTACTGTCTTTCATGCGGCGGTGTTAGAATGAGCTTTGATGAAGCCGCCGCCATAGTTAAGAGCGGCGGCCTGCCGCGCTGCCCCAATTGTGGAAGAGTGCTAAAACCCGCAATAACATTTTTTGGCGAGCGCCTGCCCATAAACGCGTTACGCGAAGCGGAAAACGAGGCTTCATCCGCCGATTTAATGCTTGTACTAGGCACAAGTCTTACCGTTTACCCCGCCGCCGGCATACCGGAAAGCACTATCAGGCACGGCGGTAAAATAATCATCGTAAACAATATGCCCACCTCGCTGGATAGCCGCGCCGATATGCGCTTTAGCGAGTTGGGAACTGTTTTTGAAGGCCTGAAAAAATTGTTAGATTAGGCTCTATTCTTCCTCAAAGTCATCGTCATCTTCGTAATCCTCAAAGTCATCGTCATCGTCAAAATCGTCGTCATCATCAAAATCATCATCATCGTCAAAATCGTCATCATCGACTTCATCAAAACTATCGTCGTCATCATCGTCATCGTAATCTTCGTAATCATCATCGGCATAGTCTTCGTCATCATCACGCGCAAGACTAAAATATGACGCGGAATTCTTTTTTAGGACACAAAAAAGCATGACAAACAAATTTGACACGCTGCCGCCGGCTGTAAAAACATTTATCATAGCATTTTTTAAAACCATAACACTCTCCATCCAAACTTAAAGAATAAAATTGGCACCGCCTTTCATCATTTTTAAAAAGGCCAATAAAAACATAAATTACACTATAGATTATGTCAAGAAACAACTACGCATAACTCCCTCCGCAGCCTATCTAATGACCTAATCTTTCAGTCCCCTTCTGTTACAGGAAGAACATCCATTACGGCAGCCTCTACTACAGGCGTTAAATCAGTGATAACAAATAATTCTTCTTGACCCGCCATAGATTCCGGCTTGGAATACCTGTATGTAACGGTTTTACCGTCGCACTGTACCGGCGTCGCAATGACCTGGGCATCCTGCCTAAAGTTACCGGCAAGGAACGCTTCACTCGAAAGTTCGCTAAGATTCGCTTCAAGGAAGTATATCCTGCCTCCCAATGTAAAATCCATCTCTATAGCGTAGCGCCCCTCGGTTTTGCTTCCCGTATTTTTATCTGTTTTACGATAAACAAGATCATGCTCAAACAAAATATCCGTACTATCATTGCTAAGTAAAATACTGGCTTCGGGATTAGCAAGGGTAGGATTGAAAACAGTTTTAACATAAACCGCAAGCGGGCCGTCGTCGTCCGACAGCGAGTTCATATTGAACAACGCGCTTTGTTCCGTTCCGTTTTCATCGTAAGTAATCTTTATGGCTATGCTTGCGCCCTGAATAGTTTGGGTGATCTTGTATTCTTTTCCCGTTACAAATTTTGCTACGACGGAGATAGGCTGAATTGTCCATGTAGTACCGTCATTATAGTTTATCTCAAACATATGGATACCGGGCGATATTTTTACGGTCTGTGAATAGTTGTTGTCGGGACGCGTCCAGAACACCTGATAGTTGTCAACCTTAGATATGGCTAGATTCGGTGAAATTACTAATTTAACCAGTTGATCCGCCGGAACATTGGCAGGATTAAAAACACCCCTGTCTACCGGAACGTCGCATGAGCATAAAAACGCTAAAGCCGCAAATGCCAGCGCGCCCGTTACCAGCGCCGCCGGAGCATTTAATCTACTTAACTTCATAAAAACTTAACCCCCGTCTATTTACAATACGTGAACCGTGTTGACTTTAGCCTGCGTTTGCTTAGGAAAACGCTGATTAAATCCACTATCCGCCAGCGTTAGCCGGCATTAACGCTTTTCTTAATTGGTCAAACTAAAGACCTTAGCGCTTAAAAGCGCCTCATATTATATGGATTTTATGAAAGCGCTTTTTACTTGTCAAGCCGTTTGCCGCGATATTGAAAAACTTCTTGAATTTTATCATAAACGCAAGCGATTGTAGGGGTGCCGCCGCGCAGCGGCGGGCAGACACGGCGCCCCGCAGGGGGCGGCGTGGCCGGAGCGATAGCGGAGCCCCGAAAAGCGCGGTTTCCGCGCCGCTAAAGCGGCGTGGAAATGCGCCCAAAACGAAAAAAGGAAACCATAGTAAAGGCGGCTTACAGTAGCGTATGCCAAGCGCCATTTTCGAACCCGAAAGCACGGAGTAAAATCCGCTCCGGGTATGTTGCCGCGTAGCGGACATTAAACCCGCCGGCGGGTTAAACCCCCAGGCGGGCTGGCGGGTTGGTGGGGGCAGACAGTAGCGTATGCCAAGCGCCATTTTCGAACCCGAAAGCACGAAGTGAAGCCTGCTTTGGGTATGTTGCCGCGTAGCGGATTTTAAACCCGCTGGCGGGTTAAACCCACAGGCGGGTTATTTTGTAGCGCCTGTCTGCCTGCCAAACTGTTCCAGCGAGTTAGACAGACGTTCCATGCGGGTATAAGCGCCTTCAAGCTCGCCGTACTGGGTTTTGAGCGTCCGCTCTTTAACGGTAAGCTGACGGTCAATCGTTTCGATGCGGCGATCGTTGGCGCTTATACGGGAATCTATACCCGCGGTCTTTGTGGAAATGACCCCGCCAAGCTCGACATAAGGCTGAACAGCCTGATTTAACGAGTAGGCGAGACCGGTATCAATAATTAGGTCGCCGTCACTGTCCCTGCCAAAAATCTGACGCAGCGCGTCCACGTCATTTTTAAGCGCCTCGTCAAGCACGGCCTCGTTTATCTCCATGTAGCCGCGCATCTTGGAAGGATCATAGCCCCCGGCCCGCCGCGCGTCCGTAGTTATGCCAAAAGAAGAAAGCAGACGCTCCTGACCGTTAGAGTCAATGTACGGCGAAGTCATTACCTGCTGCAAACTGCCCCTAAAACGCTGCAACTCGCTGTCGCCGGAAAAAGCGCCCAGCCTGCCGCGCAACTCTTCCTGCTCGGCGGGGCTAAGGTAGTTAAGTTCCCGTATTACACTTTCATCATTGCGGGTAAGCACATTAAGCTCGGCCATAAGACGGTTATAGTTACCGACAAACGTTATCACGGCATCCTTAATCGACGAAGTATCAACCTCCACATCAAGATTCACAGGAGTTTCACTCGCCGCGCGCGCCGTAAGCGTAAGACCGGGTATCAGATCGTCTATCGTGTTGGAAGGACGCTGAATCTCTATACCGTCCATGAGGATAAGCGCGTCTCTAGCAACAGAAACCGGATTCAACGGCTTAACATCGCCTGCGGGAGCGGGATCAAAAAGCTGAATATTCCGTATCGCTATGGAATTGTGCGTATTATTGTTGTTGACGTTAAGGGCGCTAATCTCTTTTCCCTGCGACAACGGGTAAAGCTGGTACTGATTCTGCGAAAAACCGGACGAATCTTTTATAGGCGGCAAAGCGGTAACCGTACCGTCGCTGAATTCAAGACTAAGAACGGCAAGATTGTCAACACGGGCAGCCGCCGCCTGAGACTGCGTCTGCGTCTGCTCTGGAGACTGCGCTGTTTCCGGTAACTGCGCCTGTTCCGGCGGCGGAGCTGCCGTATCTGACGGTGGTGTGTCTGACGGCTGCGGCGGCAGATCCGCCGTCTGATATTCCGCGCCGGCTGGAAGCACCGCCTCTACGCTTTGAGCGGCGGAGGAAGCGCCTGCTTCCGCGATAACCGCGGTTTCAAAACGCAGTATCAAAGTACGGCTAGGCTCAATATTACCCAGCGAAATCTGAGCGCTGGACATGGGCGGCGTCTGCATACCGTCGCCTGAAACCGCTTCATTTATATAAGAGTCTCCACGGGCGGCCACCGCCTTAATATTTGTAATTTTAGGCTCCGCCGCGCTTTGCTCCACAACTCCGGTTTGCAATGCCAGTTTAAGGGCGTCTCCGGCAAACGAAAGCCGGTTTTCCTCTCCGGTCATAAGCGACTCGAACACCAGAGTTTTATGCCCCTTTTGAACGGCGACAAGGCCGGCCCTAATGTTTCCGTCCCCTCTGCGGTTCAGCGTATTAACAAAATCCTGCAAAGTTCCGCCGGCAAACTTGAACGAGATGTCATGCTCGCCAAGCGAAAACACATAGCTGCCTTCGGGGACACGGTAATCGTTGTTCAGAGGTTTTGAAAGGAATCTGTCCGCCCCCGCCGTCTGCTTTACGACAAATTCATGGCTCTGCGCCTCCGCCTCGCGTGAAGCGAAGGCGCTAAGCACCGCCTCGTTGCTGGAGGCGGCGGATTTTTCATTAAACGGATTTTGATACGAGTACAGTAAGCGCGAATTTTCCCGCACCTGCGTTATACGCTGACCGAGGGTCTGCCAGTTCAATTTTTGCGTGGCAAGCGTGTCGTTGGCGCGTTCTATTCGCTCTTTCGGCAGGCGTTCAACCTGCATCAGACCTTCTACTATTTTTTCTGTGTCAAACCGGCTTTTTATTCCCGGTACGGATATATCAGGCATGAAAACTCCGGCGCCGCTCCTTAAACTTTTTCATCAAACAGGAAGCCTATCGCTTCTTCTATTTTTCTGTTAAGACGCTGAAGTTCTTCCGGCGGCAATACTTTTATAACCTTATCGGTATCGGTATCAATCACATTGACCGTTATTTCAGCCGATTCATAATTGATGACAAACTGTAATTTTTTGTTAAAAGCGCGGCTTATCTTTTCAAGCTTCGAAAGCTCAATCTCCATATCTTTATTTGAACGGCTTGCGGCATGGTTCTGGCTTGTTTCCGCATCGCCTGACACAGGAGCGTTAGCTTCCACGTTTTGCTTACGCTTTGCCGTTTGATTAAATTGACCGGGTAAACCGGTATCCGCTACATTAGTTACTGTATTCATGAAGACATCTCCAAAAAAGAAAAAGATGGAGAGGCGCGCGAGCCCCCCATCTTCCGTTGCGATTAAGTGTTAAAAGACAACGTCCAGAAGCCTCTTACACTACCCGACTTGCCGGCGATTAACCAAGGAGTTGAAGAACCGCCTGATTCCTTACATTGGCTTGAGCAAGCATAGCAACACCTGCCTGCGAAAGGATCTGATCCCGTGTGTACTGGACCATTCCCGACGCCATGTCCTCATCTCGGATGCGCGATTCGGCAGCCTGAAGATTTTCCGCCGCCGTAGCTACGCCTAACGCCGCCGTTTCAAAACGGTTTTGATAAGCGCCCAAATCGGCGCGCTGCTTGGATACGATTTTAAGGGCGTTATCGAGGTCGCCAATGGCCTTGTTGGCTCCTTCCGGATCCAAAAGGCTTATGCCTCCTCCCTCTTCTCCCTGACCAAGCTGCAATCCCAGAGCCTGAGCCGTCATCGTGCCGATGAAGATTTGCTTATTCTGGTCCATGTTTGCGCCCACATGAAGCTGCATAACCGCGCCGGTAACGCTTTCGCGCGCGAAAGCTCCGGTGAGCATATTCATTCCGTTGAACTGCGCGTGGCTCGCGATACGGTTTACTTCGTCAACAAGCTGCGAAACTTCTACCTGTATCTGCATACGATCCTCGCTGGTGTAAATGCCGTTGGCTGATTGTACGGAAAGCTCCCTCATGCGGTGAAGAATATCCTGCGATTCTTGAAGGTAACCTTCCGTTGTCTGAATGAACGAAACGCCGTTTTGAATGTTGCGTTCAGCTTGGTTAAGCCCCCTGATCTGTCCGCGCATCTTTTCAGAAACCGCCAGACCGGAAGCGTCATCCGCAGCGCGTGTAATACGCATACCTGAACTAAGCTTTTCCATCACCTTTGTTGTGTCGGCTTGGGTAACTCCAAGCTGGCGCTCGGCAAACATTGCGCTCAAATTGTGATTTATAACCATATAACCCTCCATAGTATTGGTAATCTTTAGCTATCCTTAGCTTAAGATCATACACGCGACAGTTTACCGTCAAATTCTTCGCGCAGAACCTAGCGGCTTCCTGAAGCGGTACGTCAGAGTAATCAATTTATATTGACTATTCTGACGCGCCCGCCGTGTATCCCTCCAAATAAGGGTGTTTGTCAAATAGCGCTTATTCTCCGGCCCGTTTCAATCAAGCCGAAAAACTCTTTTACATAGAAAGTTTAACTCATTATACGGCATCATTCAAGGGCGTTGTCCGTTCTCATAACAAATAGGACAGTTACGGGATGTGAATGTGTAAGCCCAGAGTAGAGGAAAATTCGGCGGGGGTCAAGAAACCGAGAGCGGCGTGAGGTCTGTAGAAATGGTA
>JAITDS010000265.1 GCA_031282435.1 Spirochaetaceae bacterium | reverse complement strand
CATCGCCCCCGCAGGGGGCGCCGTGTCTTGCTTCGCAACCCCTACAATCGCTTGCGCTATCTAAAAGCGTCTTTCGCGGTAAAAGTTGACGCTGATTTTCGTTTTGAAATCGGAATTCCTGTTGTCTCATGAAAAACATTACCGAAGCAATCTCTGTTCCCGTGTCTTGACGCGGTTTGACCGCGCAAGCCGCCGCCACGGGCAGGGTAAGCGCGCGCTTGCGCGGCGGGGTATTAGACCCCGTTGCGAATAAACTCGCCCTGACTATCTTGACTGGATTTCTTAAAAAAACAATGCTTGTTTATATAATGAGCCTCCTCGCCCTGTAGGGCGAGGTATCTTGTAAGCGTTGCCTGTTTTGACGAGGTTTGATCGGGTAAGGAAGTTATTGAACTGTGAAGGTTTGCGGCGCAAACCCGTCTACTACCACATTTTTGTTGGCGTTGCCAACTAGAACCTCCCTTTAGGGCAGGGTATTAGACCCCACTACGAATAAAATGGAAGTAAAATCTTATGGCGGGCGAAGCATCTGTAAACGACATTGGAGCTATGGGGGTCTTCGATACCCATGTTCATAGTTTTCCAAGTCATTTTCCAAGACTGTTTGATGATTTAGAGTTAGAGCAGGCTGTGGTAAAATCCGGTTTAGGCGGTGTGGTTTTGAAATTTCATGCGGGGCCCACAGCGGAACGCGCATATATTGCCAACAAACACGCCGGACGTGAAGTGTTTTTCGGTTCAATAACCTTAAACAGTTTTATGGGTGGAATAAATCCGATAGCGGTTGAGGGCGAGCTGCTTCTGGGCGCTAAAATTGTATGGTTTCCGACTATACATTCCGCCAACCATATTCGTTTTTACGGCGGCAGCGACTATAAAAACATGAAGGCTAAACATTCTTTGCCGGTTCTAAAACATGGTATTGTGATAACCGGTGAAGACGGCAAGTTGATACCGGAAGTGTTTGAAGTTCTTGATCTAATCGCTAAGTACGACGTATGTGTCGCTACCGGTCATATGTCAATAGAAGAATCTGCCGCTTTGTGCAGAGCGGCGCTTAAACGCGGTATAAAAAAAGTTGTTCTAACTCATCCTGATTTTGAAACACAAAAAGTCCCGTTGCCTTTGCAGGTAGAGCTTGCGCGGGAAGGGGCCATGATAGAAAAAACGGCTCTAAACCTGCGTTGGAAAAACATAAGCATTGGGGATTTGGTAAAAAGTATAGCCGCTATAGGGCCTGAACATTGTATTCTTTCGACTGACTACGGACAAGTGAACAGTCCGCCTATTCCTGAAGGAATAAGCTGTTATATATCCGAATTGATTGCTAATGGTGTCAAAAAGGACGATATAGAGCTTATGTTCAAGCATAATCCCAAAAAAATACTTGGTTTAGAATCATAATTCAAGGCGGCAAACTGTTCCAAAACCGTGTGCCGGGTAACAGTTTGCGGCGCGTTTGTCAATTAAAGAAAGCGTGGATTTCTGAACGGCTCTATTAAGCGCATCCCGCGTTTTTGACGGCGGCGGCGCATACCTCAAGAAATCTGTCCATATCACTGCCGAGACCTATACTAACACGCAGAAAGTCTTTTGTGCGCGGCTTGTCAAAATAGCGGACGAGTATGCCGTTTTCCCTGAGTAAAGTAAAAAGACGCGGCGCGTTCAACGGCGACGGCGGCGTTGTAAAAATAAAATTTGCGCTGGAGGGCAGATTCTTAAAACCGAGCGCGGCAAGCTCCACGGCAGTTCGTTCCCGTGTTTCTATCACACGCCGGTTTATTTCATCATAGTAAGAAATATCCAAAAGAGCGGCGGCGGCGGCGGCTTGAGCAATAGCGTCCACCGTGTACGAGTTAAATGAATCGCGTATGCGTTCAAGCGCTTCAATCAAATGACGCTGCCCTATCGCAAAACCGGCGCGAAGACCCGCCAAAGAAGCCGACTTTGACAAGGTGTGTACGGTGAGTAATCCGGGATTTTCATTTATAAACGGGACGACGGACTCGGCGCCAAAGGCTTGATACGCCTCGTCAACTATCAGCGTCTTATTTTTCTCCGCACAGTGTTTTGAGACACACAGAACGTCCCGCGCCGAAAGAGCGATGCCGGTCGGCGCGTTTGGGTTCGGGAATATAACGCCGTTCACGGCCTCGTAATAATCGCTTACGTTTATCGAAAAATCATCACGCAGGGGTATTTCTTTGAACGGTACGCCCCACAAATTTGCGTAAACCGGATAAAAACTGTAGGTAATATCGGGAAAAAGCACAGGTTCATCCGCCGGTTCTGTTTGAAAAAACGCGCCAAAAGCGAAAGCCAGCGCCTCATCGCTACCGTTTCCCGCAAAAACCTGCTCCGGCAACACTTTGTATCTTTCCGCCGCGGCTTCCCGCAAAACGGTACAGGCGGAATCGGGGTAAAGCCTGAGTCTATCCCCCGCCGCCGCTTTTTTTATCGCTTCTATCACTTTAGGCGAAGGCGGGTATGGATTTTCATTAGCGTTCAGCTTTACAATATTCGCGTTACGCGGTTGCTCCCCGGCTATATATGGCGAAAGCCTCATTATGCGATTATTCCAAAATACGTTCATGCCTTTTCCTTTTATAGCGCTTATATTTTTCGAACTTATCATGTTTTTAAGACGTTGTTAAGTATACGCAATGTGCATAGACTGTTAGACAACCCGGCTGCTTGCCGGTTCAGCTTCGGGAAAGCTCGCAAGTCTTGCGGTTTTGGGGATTAAAAGCCCTTCGCTAAAGCCTAACAAACCGCTATTTTAGCGAAAGTTGGCCAAGCCATGCTAAACAATCTAGCATTACGAAAAAACTATGGTGTCCGTTCTCATAACAAATAGGACAGTTACGGGATGTGAATGTGTAAGCCCAGAGTAGAGGAAAATTCGGCGGGGGTCAAGAAACCGAGAGCGGCGTGAGGTCTGTAGAAATGGTA